>JBKCGB010000032.1:0-30684 GCA_046303375.1 Roseiflexaceae bacterium | reverse complement strand
CAAGCAATGTGGTTATCACCGGTTCGTCGAATCCCACCTCAATCCGTCGCATTGATGTGGCTGGTTCGGGCGTCGTGTATGCGGTACCCGATCAAGCGACTGTGCAGATCGGGGTGTCATCACAGGCGCCGAGTGCATCTGCTGCCTTGACCGACAACTCGACAAAAACGGCAGCAGTCATCGAGACGATTAAATCACTTGGTGTCGATGAAAAAGACATCCAGACTCGTGATTTTTCAATTTATCCCACCTATGACCAAGAAACGAACACAAAAATTAATGGGTATCAGGTAACCAATGCGGTTGTGGTGATTATCCGTGACGTCAAAAATGCAGGTGCCATTCTCGATCAGGTGGTGCAATCAGGTGCGAATAATATTTCTGGATTGTCGTTTGATGTTGCTGATCCAACCGCGCAACAGGCCGAGGCACGCGCCAAAGCGGTCGCAGTGGCACGCGCCAAAGCCGAAACATTGGCTACTGCAGCAGGGGTGAGTTTGGGTGAGATTATCAGCATCAATGAATCAGTATCGAGTAGCGGTCCAATAATGCCGTATGCCCGTGCCGAAATGGCCATGGCAGATGCGGTGCCCGTGGCAACTGGACAACAAGCCATTACGGTTGATGTCACAATCAGTTTTGCCATCCGCTAGACACATGTACTCCATTACTAAACCACGAGATGCGCATCACGCTCATCTCGTGGTTTTTGGTATGATAAGCACATGACATGTCTAGGAAGAAGGTGCATGTGTTTATCCCAGAAGATCATTCGCATCGACGATACAACCCGCTCCTCGATGAATGGGTGCTTGTATCACCACACCGTACCAAGCGCCCTTGGCAAGGACAGGTCGAAACGCTCCCCACTGAAACACGTGCAAGCTATGATGCAACCTGTTATCTGTGCCCGGCGAATGCCCGTGTTGGTGGACATGTCAACCCCAGCTATACCGACACGTTTGTCTTCGACAATGACTTTGCGGCCTTGCAGAGCGATGCACCTACAGGGGGCAGTAGTCACGGTTTGCTCCGTGCCGAAAGCGAACGTGGTATCTGTCGTGTTATCTGCTTTAGCCCGCGGCACGATTTAACGCTCGGTGAAATGCATCGTGACGATATTGCACGTGTGGTGCGCATCTGGCAGTCGCAATACGTGGAACTCGGGAACCACCCAGATATTGGTTATGTGCAGATTTTTGAAAATCGGGGTGCGATGATGGGCTCGAGTAATCCGCATCCGCATGGGCAAGTATGGGCGACACAGCATGTACCCACACTCGTTGCCCGTGAAGACGCCCATCAACTTGCCTATTTTGCCAGTCATGGTCGTACCATGCTTGCGGATTATTTGGCGCAAGAAATCGCCAGCGGTGAACGTATTGTTGCGATTAATGATGCCTTTGTGGCACTCGTGCCATGGTGGGCCGTCTGGCCATTTGAAACAATGATTCTGCCACGCCGGCCGCAGGCATCGCTCAATGAGCTTACGAATGGCGAAATTGGTGATTTGGCTGATATGCTCAAACGGGTAGTGACGCGCTACGACAATCTCTTTTCCACCCTGTTTCCCTATTCACTTGGCATCCATCAAGCACCACCCAAAAGTAGCAAAACTGACTACTGGCACTGGCACATTCATATTGTGCCCCCGCTGCTGCGTTCGGCTACTGTGCGTAAATTCATGGTAGGTTATGAATTATTGGCCGAACCGCAACGCGACATTACGCCAGAGCAGGCAGCCAAGCGCTTACGTGAGTTGTCAGAGAAGCATTATCGTGAGCAAAAAGCATGAACTACCAAATAGAATGGCTCGACGCCCAGCACGTACATGCGGTGTGCCCTCGTTTGTGTGACATCCTGACTGCCGTAGTTATGCAGAACGCAAGTGTGGGTTTCATGTTACCAGTCACCGCAGAGGCAGCTCACACCTATTGGCAGGGTGTTGCAGATGCCGTTGGGCGCGGACATAAGCATATCGTGGTGGTGCGCAACGTCCATGGTGTGGTTGTCGGTACCGCGCAGATCGAGCAGGCTGCTTCGGCCAATGGTCAGCATCGTGCCGAGGTGATGAAAGTCTTGGTGCACCCCGACGTACAACGCCAAGGCGTCGGGACACTGCTCATGCACAGCATCGATGCATTTGCTCGTACACGTGGATGGCGATTGTTGATTCTCGACACCAAGCTCGGCGATGGTGGTGAACAGCTCTATGTACGTTGTGGTTGGATCAAGTTTGGCGAAGTCCCCGACTACGCCTACAGTCCTGATGGTACGCTTGCAGGGACGAGTTTTTGGTATAAATTATTGACATAAGACAACATGCCTGATATATCAGGGCATGTTGTCTTAATAAATTGCGAAATGTTAGATCAGCAAAATTTCTTGGGGTTTGGGTTCTTTCTGCTCGTTCATACTCCCAGACCGATAGCCGGCCAAATCCAGCGTTACAAACTTGTAGCCGAGTGCTTTGAGTTGCGCTGTGATTGCATCGCGATGCGTGACCGCCAACGCAAATTGATCGGCGGTGACTTCGATGCGCGCAATAACATCGTGATGACGCACGCGGAATTGGTGGAATCCGAGTGTACGCATGAAGCGTTCTGCGTCATCGAGTGTGCGCAATTTTTCGGCAGTCACGCGTTCGCCATATTGAATGCGTGACGACAAGCAGGCATACGATGGTTTATTCCAGTTCGATAAGCCAAAATTTTTGGCCAGCACGCGAATTTCTGCTTTGCCGAGGCCTGCTTCAATGAGTGGGCTGCGTACTTGGAATTCACTTGCTGCCTGATGCCCGGGGCGATGCGTACCAACATCATCTGCCATGGCGCCATAGACAATAGTCTGCATGCCGAGTTCACGGGCTAGGGGTTCGAGCTCACTAAAGAGTGTTTTTTTGCAGTAGTAACACCGGTCTGTATCATTACGTGCATACCCTTCGAGGGCAAGTTCGTGCGTAGTGACCACGACGTGGCGTGCGCCGATGTCGCGGGCGAGTTGTGTTGCTTGGGCGAGTTCTTCGCGGGGGTATGTTTCTGAATCTGCGGTTCCTGCCACGCAGCGATCACCGAGGACGTCATATGCTACTTTGAGCAACACGGTGCTGTCAACGCCCCCAGAAAACGCCACAAGGACACTGCCCATATCACGCAAAATCTGTTGCAGCGCCAAGTGTTTGTCGGCGAGTGTGGTTGTGGTCATGCTGATGCTCCTTTTTGCCGTGCCAAAAATGCTCTCCGTGCGATGCGCGCAGCCGCTGCTCCTGCCCCTACACCGTTATCGATGTTGACAACGGTAATGCCAGGGGCACAACTCTGGAGCATGGTGCCCAATGCGGCGTGCCCTTCGCCCCCAAACCCGTAGCCAACTGCTGCGGGGAGCCCGATGACGGGCACATCGACTAGTCCGGTCACGACCGAAGGCAGGGCTCCATCCATGCCAGCTGCCACAATAATAACATCAACCGGCACACTGAGCAGATTACGCAGTGGCTCAAAGAGGCGATGTAGTCCTGCGACGCCCACGTCAGTCACCCGATGTACGCGACACCCGAGCTCAGTACAGATGGCTGCTGCTTCATCGGCAACTGCGAGGTCGCTGGTGCCGGCTGCAATGATACCCACTTCGCCACCTGGTGTCGGAGTGTGGCTTGCTGGTGTCGCAATGGTAATGATGCGATCAGCCGTGCCACGTGTGAGCATGTGGGCATCATAGGTGGCACAAAGCGCAGCGACCGTCTCTGGTGTGGCCCTGCTGACCAAGGCGCGCCCATTTCGTGCAATTAATCCGGCAACAATTGCCAGCGTTTGTGCGGTTGTTTTGTTGATTGCATAGACGACTTCTGGCATGCCAGTGCGTTGTTGTCTGAGTAAATCGATGGCTGCAAACGAATCAATATGGAGAATGGGATCTGTCATGATGTGTGTTCCTCGCGTGTTTCACCATAGGCAGTTATCGCAATACCAATCAAAAGACCAAATAATCCGACTAATTGCATCATTTCGATGCGCTCCGCAAATAATACGAACGCCAGAATGGCTGAGCCAACAGGTTCACCAAGCATGGCAATCGTGACGAGAAGCGCAGATAAATGACGCATGGCATAATTGATTGATGTGTGTCCGATGAGTTGCGGACCAAGTGCGAGTGCACCGAGAAACAGCCATGCATTTGGATCGGTAGGGAGCACGGTGAACCCAAATGCAAGACTCGCTACACAAAGTGTGATGGCAGCGCTGCCGTAGCTCATCCAGATATAGTGTAAAAGTGGGATGTGATGCCGTACTCCGCGTCCAATCAGAAAGTAGACGGATCCACTGATGGCACCGATCAGTGCCAAGCTGTTGCCGAGTAATGGATATGACGCGAGAGAATGTTGTTGGTCGCCGAGGGCAATCCCAATCGACCCCACAACAGTGAGTGCCATGCCAGTGATGCGCCAGCGATTGAGACGCTCTTTGTAGATGAGCATGGCTGCAATCCCGACCCATAGTGGGGTGGTTGCAACGAGTGCAGCCGATGACGCAACGGTGGTGTACTCGAGCGAATGAATCCAAGCGGCAAAATGAATGGCGAGACACACCCCAGAAAGCATTGCAAGCCGCACATGCGACCACGTGTAGCCCACAGGTGTGTGGTGCCAACGCACGACTACGAAGCCACTCAGCACCACTGCGGAGATGCCGAGACGTATGGCCGCAATACTCAACGAAGGAATTTGCAGTGCTTGCACATATCGGATGAGAATCGAAGACGTCGCAATCACGCATATGCCCACTGCTAGGACTGCTGCAGCGATCATGCGTGATGATACTGGCGCTGATGTATTCATAACTGTATTGTACCATCAGATATCGCTTAGGTGGTGATCATGGAAATCATTGCAAAGTGAGACGATTGTTTTGTCTGCGTGTGTTATTTGAGTATAATATGCTCATCAGCATGAAGGAAGCGGAAGATGCGCGTCTTGATGATTTCGTGGGAATATCCACCACACATGGTCGGTGGGCTTGGTCGACATGTAGCCGATTTGGCTCCACAGCTTGCATGTCAGGGTATCGATATCACGTTGTTGACTCCATGGTCGGCAGGAGCTCTGCAATACGAAGAAATTACTCCGTCGTTGCGCATTGTGCGTGTGCCACTCAACGAACGTGCCCTCGATATTGTCACACGGGTTGCAGATGCAACCGTTTCGTTTGTGAATGTGGCTCATGCGTTGTGGCAACAATACGGTGCATTTGATCTCATCCATGTGCATGATTGGCTCCTCGCTGATGTGGCCATCACGCTAAAACACCATTATCGGCGTCCGTTGATGGCTACTATTCATGCAAGTGAACGTGGACGGCGCCGTGGGGATATTTCTGCACCTGAATCACGTGCTATTGATACCATCGAGTGGCGACTCACATACGAGGCATGGCGAGTTGTGGTCTGTTCGCACTACATGGTGCACCAACTCGTCTGCGATTTTCATCTGCCATACGACAAAATAGACATGGTGCCCAATGGCGTGGTCGTTCCGCCTGCCCCATTTGATACCACCCAAGATCGTCGCTACTTTCGCATGCGCTTTCAACCATTTGATGCGCCACTGCTCTTTGCAGTAGGACGTCTCGTCCACGAAAAGGGATGGCATGTGTTGATTGCTGCGCTGGCTGGATTGCGCCGGACTCACCAGCATGCACGGCTGGTGTTGGCTGGTGTGGGTGCATACCGTGATGAACTGCAGTGGATTGCACGCCAGCACGATGTGTTGAGTGCAGTCACTTTTGCTGGATTCATCAGCGATGATGATCGTAATAAATTGTATGCATCTGCTGATATAGCCGTCTTTCCGTCGCTCTATGAACCATTTGGAATAGTAGCACTCGAAGCAATGGCGTTGCGTTGCCCCGTGGTCGTGAGCGATACAGGTGGGCTTCGTGAAGTGGTCCAAGCAAATCGCACCGGTGTGCTTGTGCCACCCGATAACGTGGAAGCCCTCGTCGATGGACTCGTCTGTACGCTCAACGAACCCTCAATGACCAGTGAGCGCATCAATTCGGCATTCGATGACACGCGTATCACGTATGGTTGGCAGACCATAGCAGCCTCGACAGCTGCTGTCTATGGGCGGATCATTGCCGAATGGCAAAACGGAGATTGGGGACACTAGCTGCATTGTTGCAGGATTTCAGACTGTCATATACACTAGTGTTAGTTGTTTTTGTGATGAGGAACACCATGACTGCACCTGTTCGTCCTCCCCGTCGTTCTACTGCATATGTGCATGCGGCCTATACACGTTGTGTGGGTAGCTGGCTCGAAGACGCGCCAAGCAAAGAAGAATTGGCATCGATGCGTGATGCCATGGAAAAGGCTCGCTACTACCGCGAAACGGTCAAGGACGCCATCCCATCGCTCGAGGCGTACAACGAGCTCAGCTTGGCACTCTTTCGGCAAGATCAATTTCAAGCGCTGGCACTCGATGGCTGGATAATCGCAGATATCATCGATGCAATTGGTGAACCACCCATCGTCGAAGATGAAGCAGATCCGGCATTTACGCAGTACATTCTGGCAGCAGTTGGTACGATCGCATCTGCACGCATTCGTCGTGCGCTGGCCGAACAAGCGCAGCGCTATTTGCCCAATCTGATTGCTGCTGACGACAAAGTGGGTGCCATATTGCTTGCCAACAACACGTATATGACGCTCATGAGTGAGTCGTCAACTCCATTGTTGGTGCAGTGTATCGTTAGTGGTCTTTCTGCGTACTACGATGAGCTGCCCGACGAATAATCCGCTAGATGCTAATCCCCGTCATTCACGCAACGGTGAATGACGGGGATTTTTCGCGTACCTTTTGCAGGAACTTGTTCGGTATACCGTGCAAAAGGAGGTGTGTCATGCTGGCTCGAGTGTTAAGTTGTGCGCTTAAGGGGTTGGATGGAATTCCCGTACTTGTTGAGGTTGATATTGCTGGTGGGTTGCCATTTTTTGCAGTTGTAGGACTGGCAGATACGGCCGTGCAAGAAAGCCGCGAACGAGTGCGTGCTGCCATCCGCAATTCTGGTTTCGAGTTCCCCATGCGTCGTGTGGCAGTGAGTTTGGCACCAGCTGATTTGCGCAAAGTTGGTCCCGCATACGATTTGCCAATTACCATGGCGATACTGGCTGCTACCCATCAAATGAGCATGCCAGATGCATCTACGGCGTTTTTGGGAGAGGTTGGCTTTGACGGCAGTCTGCGCCATACTGATGGCATATTGCCCATGGTGATTGCGGCCAAAGATGCTGGAATTGCACGTGTGGTGGTGCCATGGAGTGATGCACATGAGGCACAACTTGTCGCTGATATCGAAATCATCCCATGTGCCACGATTGCTGATGTGGCCATGGTGATGAATGGTCAACGCCCGGTGTTGCCACACGTGCCCACAGACACGCCGGTAGCTACGCCAGAATTCATCGATTTTGCAGATGTGCGTGGAAATCAGCATGCGCGACGTGCACTGGAAATTGTTGCTGCTGGTGGACATAACATCCTACTCACTGGATGCCCTGGATCAGGCAAAACGATGATGGCTCGGGCATTATGGGGCATTATGCCACCATTGACACATCACGAATCCATTGCTGTCGCAAAGATCCAAAGTGTTGCTGGTACATTACGCCGAGATACCCCGTTGTCACAGATTCGTCCCTACTGTGCGCCACACCATACCACGTCTCTGGCAGGTTTGGTGGGTGGTGGTGCAGTGCGTATTCGTCCTGGCATGGTCACGTTGGCACACCACGGCATCCTGTTTCTCGATGAATTTCCCGAATTTGCGGGGAAACTCGATGCCCTGCGTCAACCACTCGAAGATCGTACGATTACGATTAGTCGTGCACACGGCTCGCTCGAATTACCTGCGAACTTTTTATTGGTGGCGGCACGAAATCCATGTCCGTGTGGTTGGTATGGAGATCGTGACCGTTCATGTACCTGCACACCACACGCATTAGAGCGGTATCAACGTCGGGTGAGTGGTCCCATTTTGGATCGGATTGATATGCACCTGGATGTGCCACGAGTTGAATCACAGCAACTCTTGCATGTGGCCTACGGTGAATCGTCCGCGTTGATACAGCAACGCGTTGTGGCAGCGCGTGATTTTGTACAAACGCGCAAACAGACGGTGCCTAATGCTGATTTGCAGGTGGCAGCACTGCGCCAATATGCCACACCCGACACAACTGGTCAGGCATTGTTGCAGGTTGCCATTGAGCGGCTTGGTTTATCAGCACGTGCCTATTTCCGTATTTTGCGTGTGGCACGGACGATTGCAGATCTTGCACACAGTGAAACCGTGCAACAAGCGCATATCGCAGAGGCATTGCAGTATCGTGGGTTGCGTCATGTGCAAGGGACATAGTTTGATTTGCTGACAGACGCATGTTGGTGTATACATGAGATGAGGGTGTTTGAGTATATAATGAATTCTACACGCTAGACAAGGCAAATGCATGCAAACTCCGCTCGCACAAACATTGGTGGCCATGGTGGCAGTTGCGGTTTTTTTGATGATGGCTCAGCGTGCACATGCGCAACAACAACCCAATCGCATGTATGCGATGCGGGCTGCGGCTGCTGGCGCGGGAATCCTGGCGATCAATGCTGCTTTACGCATGTTTGGGGTTGATGTGGCGCAAATTCAAGGGTGGATAGCATTGTTGGCATTTGCATGTATTGCAGTGGCCGGCTTCTTTTTGGTACGTGCAGCGTTGCGCAATGAAGCCATACAGATACGTCAAGAGGTGCAACGTCAAGCCGAGGCCTTTAAGACGTCTAATGACGATGATGATTCACGCCGATGAGCGAATCGTAGCGGCAGTCCACCTGTTTAATACTGCGCAGTGGCGTGATGCATTGCTTCAGTTTGAATCGGTGTGGGTTGAAACACGCGACGTGGAACTCAAAATCTTGATTCAACTGGCCAATGTGATGTTGCAGCTCCACATGGGGTATGTCATCTCGCCACGCAAACTCATCGCGCGTGCGTGTGAACTACTCGGTAATGCGACAGGCGCTACTGGAATTGATTTGGTAGCACTCCATGAATCATTGTTACTGCTTGCCACATATGTGCCAGCAGAGGATACCGACCTCCTGGATGTTCGCACGCTTCCGCGTATAGTGTTACGGTGGCACGATGGCTCCAGCTGAATTACAGTTTATTTCTCAATACACCGCATATATTCCCGGTACAAACAATTTAGGTGTGGTGGTAGTTGGTGATGGTCTGGCACTTGCCATTGACACTGGGATCGACAAAGAATCAGGTCGGTTGTTGCGCCGAGCATGTGAGACGGCATCTTTGCAACTCGTGGCAGTGCTTTCTACGCATCATCATGCCGATCATGTCGGTGGCAATGATTATCTCGTGCGTAATATCGACCAGCTTGAGGTGTATGCGCCTACGCGTGAGGCCCCATTCATCGAGGATCCGTATCTCGAGCCGAGTTATCTTTCACTCGGCGCCACCCCAATTGCACCGTTGCGTAATCGCTTTGTGATGGCCACAGCTGCTCCCGTGCATCACCGTATCAATGATCGTGCGGCGGTCTTGCATATCGGGCAACGTGAATTGCTCGTGGTGCCTGTGCCTGGGCATTCGTTGGCACAAATCGCTATCCTCTGTGACGGGGTGTGTTTTGCAGCTGACAGTTTTTTTGGCGATGCCGTACTCGAAAAATACGGTATCCCGTATGCCCACGATGTCAATGCACAGCTTGCTTCGTTTGATGTAATCGCCAATGTAGATGCACACACCTGGATACCTGGTCATGGAGTTCTGACGCATCGTGATGGGCTAGTAGATACGTTGGCACGCAATCGACATGCAGTTGCCCATGCCAAGACGCTCGTGACCGATGCGTGCCAACACCCGCGATCCCTGCAGGAGATTGTCGCACTGGTGCAGCAGCGACTCGCACTGCCTTCGACCGCACTCGCACAATATGCCGTGTTTGCCTCTGGTATTTCGGCATATCTGGCTGCCTTGCATGCTGATGGTGTCGTTGAAGTCACTTTGACTGAAAAGGGACCGCTCTGGCAGGTGCGTCCATGATTTGTATATCGCAGATTCGTGTGCGCTACGCTGAAACAGATGCCATGGGTGTGGTTCATCATGCCGCATATGTGCCATGGTTTGAAGTCGGGCGTGTGCAGTTGTTACGGGCAGCAGGGTGTCCATACACCGAAATTGAAGCACGCGGGTTGTTGGTTGTGCTCTCTGACCTCGCAGTACGCTATCGATTTCCGGCACGTTTCGACGACGAAGTCACCGTGCATACAACACTCACGACACTCAAGCGCAGACAACTTGCCTTTCACTATGTTGGGCTGCTCACGTCTACGCAGCAGGTGCTGGTTGAGGCACAGACTAGCCATATTGTGGTGCAGCGTGCTTCAATGCGTCCCACCACGCTACCCGTAGATTTCGTTGAAGCGTTGCAGCCTTGGCTCAGCAGTGCATCGTGATACATTGGAGGAGGTGTGTGTGATTTCGTGGCACTCATCGACTGTCGATACAGGGCAGGTGCGTCTGCATGTGCAATCCGCAGGGCAAGGAAAGCCGATTATCATGCTCCATGGCATGACGGATAGTGGTAATTGTTGGAAGCCATTTGCGAATCAGCTTGCCACACAGTATGCCGTCTATTTGGTTGATGCCCGTGGGCATGGTCAATCAACACATCAACACAACCGGGTGGCACATGTGGATCAAGTCGAGGATGTACGCGCCTTGATTGAGTTATTGCGTATTGAATCACCTATTATTGTTGGACATTCGATGGGGGCGATGGTTGCATATATTGCAGCATGTAGTTACCCCACGCACATTCGTGCAGTGGTGCTCGAAGACCCTCGTTTTCGTCCCATTACGTTGGATACTGAGGAACAACGGGCACTTGCTCGCCAACAGGTCTGGCAGTGGATTGATGCATTGCAAGTATGCTCACTCGATGCCGTGATACGCCGTTGCATCAGCGAAAATCCGACGTGGCGTGCCGCTGAACTCGTGGCATGGGCTGAAGCCAAACACGCTCTGGCACCACGGCTACAATGGGAAGATGTCCGCAACATGGTGTCTTGGCAGCACCGGATTTCGGCCTTGGTCGTGCCGACGCTCTTGATTACTGCGGATGAAACACGTGGCGGTTTGGTGAGTGCGCCTGTGGCAGCCGAAGTGCGTCAGCGTTCATCATGGGTCGAAATTGCGCATGTGCGCAATGTTGGGCATTGTATTCGCCGTGAAGCCCCTGACGCATATGCGGCGATGGTTACTGAGTTTATTCGACGCCACACTTCAGATCGCAAAGGAGTGCCCTCATGAAGATTACATGGCAATCAGGATATGTGCAATCGGGAAGTGTAAAGATTCGCTATCAGCGTGCTGGTCGCGGCATCCCATTTGTGATGGCACATGGGTTTTCTGATAATGGTGACTGTTGGAAAGCATGGGCAGAGCGTCATTTTGTGGCGGACTATGATGTGGTGCTGCTTGATGCACGTAACCATGGCCAGTCTGATCGCACGGCAATACACAACGGCGGCATCGACAGAGCAGAAGACACCAAAGCGCTCATCACCCAACTCAATTTGCACAAACCGTTTTTAATTGGGCATTCGATGGGCGCAGATATGGCGTTGCATGCGGCAACCATGTATCCAGAGTTGTTACGTGCAGTGCTGCTCGAAGACCCGCCGATGTGGGGTGTCCCGACTGTACCGCTGAGCGATGCAGAACGACAGGCCAATGTAGATCGCTTTGTGAACTGGATTACTGAGATGAAAAACATGCCGACGCCAGAGTTAATCCTGCGCTGTATCCACGATAATCCGACCTGGCGCGCAGAGGAAATCGAAGCGTGGGTGCGATCCAAGCACGAGTTTGGTGTGCTTGGTGACTCCAGCCAAGACCGCTCGCGTCCGTGGCAAGCGTTGTGTGCGCAGGTCGGTGTGCCAACGCTCCTGATCTGTGCGGATGAACAACTGGGTTCTATTGCACCAGCACAGTCAGTAGCACAAGCGCGTGCGGCATCGGCACACATTGAGGTTGCACATATTCGCAATGCTGGGCATTGTATCCGGCGTGAAGCTCCCGATGCTTTTACGGCCGTGGTACGCGAATATGTGCGGCGCCATTAGCTTAAGCGATACCGCACGAAAGAAGGCAACAATGTCGTTGACATGGCATGATGGCATGATAGACGCAAATGGGGTTCATATTGCGTATCAACGTATGGGAAAAGGTGCCCCCATCATCTTTTTGCATGGTATGACGGATAGTGGTGCCTGTTGGACGCTCTTGGCTAGTAGACTTGCATCGTGCTACGAGGTCATCGCTGTCGATGCGCGTGGCCATGGTCGTTCGCACAAACCGGACAGCCACTATATGCCGAGCGACCATGCCCACGATGTGGCACAGCTGATTACCCAGCTCGGATTAGTCAAACCGCTCGTTGTCGGGCATTCGATGGGGGCGATGACGGCGCTGGCACTGGCTGCTCAGCATGCGGAATTGGTGCGGGCAGTGGTGCTCGAAGACCCGCCGTTAGCAGGGCTTGGTAGCGAACGTGATGCCCAAGAGCTCGCAGCGTGGTCTACGGGTGTCTATGCGTGGATTGACAGTATGCAGACGCAGTCGCTTGAGCAGTTGGTTGTGCGTTGTACCATCGACAATCCAACGTGGCAAGCAGGTGAGCTCGTCCCGTGGGCACAGGCCAAACATGATCTCTGCGCGCGTATCCCGTGGTATGAGCCTACACGACTTGTGTCGTGGCAGACGCTGGTGCGTCAATTGCGTGTACCGGCGTTACTCGTGCTTGGTGATCCAGCCAAACGTGCTATTTTGACGGCTACCGATGCAGTACAGGCTCGGACACTTTCATCAATGATCGAAATTGCCTATATTCGCGATGTTGGTCATTGTGTGCGCCGTGAAGCGCCTGCCGCATATGAATCCCTGATTCGAGAATTTGCTCAACGATACATGGAGGTGTAATGTGATGAAGTATGATCTATCAGAAGCTACAGAACTACTACGACAGCTCGTCGCCATCAAAAGCTATCCTGGTGCCGAACACGATGTGCAATACGCCATACGTGATTGGTTTCTCGCAAACGGCATCATCGCCGAAGTATGGCCAACCACACAAGCCCCAAATATTGTGGTGCGCATCGAAAATGGTGCTGGACCTACATTCATGCTTAATGGCCATACGGATACTGTCTTGGCAGCTGACGGCTGGGAATGTGACCCGTGGCAAGGCAACATTGATGGTGACATCATGTATGGACTAGGTGCCTGCGACATGAAATGTGGCGTGGTGGCTAATATGCTGGTGACCAGAGAATTTGCGCGGCATCGTGACAAATGGCGGGGTACGTTGATTTGTAGCGTAGTTGTCGACGAGGAAGCGTATTCACTGGGGGCAAATACGCTCATTGAGCAGGGCATCAAAGCCGACTACTGCATTGTGACTGAATCGCTTCCAGACATTGAACTCGGCGCCACTGGTAAAATTCTCATCAAAGCGGATGTAATCGGCAAAGCGGCGCATGGTTTTATGCCGTGGCAAGGCATCAATGCGGCCAGCGAAGCAGCCCGTTTTGTGGTAGGTGTGGATGCACTCGCCCTAGGCCAGCATCCCCGTATTCCTGCATCGCAGTCAATATTGTCGTTTTTGAGTGGTAGTGCACAATATGTGGTTACCATTCCGGAGCGTGCTGAAGTGCTGGTGTCGCGTCAAATCGTCCCCGGTGAAACAAATGAAACGGTCCTCGGACAAATGAACGATATGGTGACTTCACTCAATTCTCCGGCGCGCATTGAACTATCTACACCGCCCCCCTATTACCCGCCATTTGAAATTAGTGCTGACCATGTGTTGGTACAGGCCACTCAACGCGCCTTTACTGCCGTCCATGGCCGACCCGCCGAATACGTCTATTCGACAGGAGTCAGTGATGCCAATTTGTTTGCAGAGCTGGCACACATTCCGACCATCCTCGTTGGATGCACGGGAGGGAATTATCATCAGTGCCAGGAATGGGTGAACTTGCCGTCGATGATCAAACTCTGTGATGTGTGTACGCAAGTCATCTGTGAATTATTGCCAGTGACTGAGTGAATCAACCATGCTGCTCCATCCAGCACCCTCCGGCTTTCACAAGGAAATGTCGGAGGGTGCTGGTGTCTGTGTTCATGCCATCAGTGGTGAAACCTTGCTGGTGTCGTGCCACGTACTCGTGATTTCATATGTACCCGAACCGAGAGTAACCACACATGCGCCGTTGAGTAGGTGTGCATCTGCTGGTTTTTTGCCGTCGATGCGTACTGATTTTAAGTCATCACACGGAATATGCACATCTGCCAGACATCCAGCTGGGATGCTCACATCGAGTTGCAACAAACTTCCCTTGTGCTTCCATGCAGACGCGTAGGTGCCGAATTGTGATTGATAACTGCCCCGTGCGTTTTTGAGACCACCACCGGGTTGTGGCGCAATTTGTGCACGGCGAAACCCTGGTTCGTCGGGGTGATCACAAATCCCGATGACGGTGCGCATCAACCAATCGCCAACGCAGCCATATGCGAAGTGATTGAAAGAGTTCATGGTTGGTGTCTGTAAGCCGAATTCATGGTGGAACGAATCCCACCGTTCCCACATGGTGGTGGCACCTTGGGTAACAGGGTAGAGCCACGATGGAAATGATTGTTGGCGGAGCAGGCGATATGCGGTGGCTAGTGCTCCGCCTTTGCTTAATGCATGCAACAGATGCATCGTGCCAACAAACCCGGTTGACAGATGATTTCCCCGCCGAATAATATCACGTACCAAGCGATCTGTTGCATATGCGATTGATTCTGCGGGAATCAAATCGAGATTAATTGCAAGTGCGTAGTTGGTCTGTGTCTCGCCGTTGAGTTGCATGTTGAGATGCACTAGGTGCGGGTGAATCTGTGTGATGTCTCCTACGACTGCTCCTTCGGGTGACACGTGTGCCGCACAAAATGCGGCCCGCACATCTGCGGCGAGTTTGCGGTACTTTTTGGCATCTTTGTTTCGGCCAGTCGCTGCAGCCATCTGAGCCAAAAGTGTGGCATCATGTGCCCAGTATGCGGTACCAATCAGGTCGCGGGCAGTATGCGAGTCCATGGCAACCCAGTCACCATAATCGTTGCCACGGCGGTGCAGGCGACGTAGATTGGGGTTTGTGTCATACAGAAACTGCATCCACCGTTCCATGGCTGCATAGTTTTCATCAATGAATTCCGTGTCACCGTACATGCGCCACAACGTCCAGGGGACGACCACACCACAATCTCCCCAGGCGGGAGCGCCTTCTGCTTGGACCACGATGCGTGGTGCGACATCTGGAAAGGCTCCGGATTCGTGTTGACCATCACGTACATCACGCATCCATTTGGTGAGATACGCCGCACAGTCCATCTGATAGATGCCAGTACGTACATAGATTTGCATGTCACCAGTCCACCCGAGACGTTCATCGCGCTGTGGACAATCGGTTGGTACGCTCATAAAGTTGCCACGTTGCCCCCAACGGATATTTTTCCAGAGTTGATTGAGGAGCGGATCGCTACACTTAAATTCACCGGTGAGCGGTGCATCCACATGCATTACACATCCTACGATATCTGCTGGTTTGGGCGGTTTGTCGAGCCCACTGATTTCGACATAGCGAAACCCTTTGTAAGTAAAGGTGGGATCGAGCCAGCGTGGTTGCCCATCGAGAATAAACGTATCGGTTTGTTTGGCTGCGCGTAGATTGATGGTGTGCAAAGAGCCGTCCGGGTTCAAAATCTCACCATAGCGCATAACGATTTTTTGGCCGGTGTTCCCACTGACACGCAAGCGCATCACTCCTGCATAGATTTGGCCGAAATCAACGATATACACCTTTGGTGCGGGTTGGGTGATGCGCACCACTGGAAGTGTGTCAACAATGCGTAACGGCGGCGAGGTGTCTGGGCTCATTTCGCCGTGATAGGATACTGTCTGTACTGGCTTCCAGCTGCGGTCGTCGTACGCCACGGTATCCCAACCATCTAGTGTTTTCGTGTAGTCAATGCTAGCACCCATGTAAAAGTCGGCAGCACGAATGTGCCCCGTGTTGCCTCGCCACGTGGGATTGCTGGTAATTGATGTGCTGCTCCCATCGCTGTACGTAATGTCAAGGCGACAGCGCAAGGCGGGGAAATCTCCGTAGCGTGAGAAATTCCCTTCAAAACCCAGATATCCGCAGTACCAGCCATCGCCAATCATGGCGGCTATAACATTGGTGCCTTTGCTGAGTAATGCTTTTACGTCGTATGCCTGATACATGACTCGGTGGTTATAGTCAGTCCACCCCGGTGTGAGGACGCGGTCGCCGACAATTTGACCGTTGATGTGTACCTGGTAGAGTCCTAGTGCGGTTGCATAGAGAGTTGCGGAAGCGATTGTTTTGGGTAGCATGAATCCATGGCGCACTACTGCAACGGGTTGACTCATCTCTCCAACATCTTTGGGGGTTGGGAACGCTATCCACGCTGCGCTTTCCCATGCGGTTGCATCGATGCCATGCTGCCAAAAGCTGATTTTACTCCAGGCTGATGGTGTATCGTGTTCGTCCCACACGCGTACCATCCAATGCGCATGCTGACCATGGGTTAAAGCCGGTCCACCGTAGCGCACTGCGGGTGCCAACTCTGCGCCGACTTTGCCACTATCCCAGAGCAACATGGTGCCGGCTTTGAGCGCTTTGGGGTCAAGCGCTACCTGAATTTGATACGCTGTTTGGCGTCGGTTTTGACCTTCGCCATTGATATGCCAACTCAGACGTGGGGTATGGGTGTGGATGCCACGCGGTTGTGCTAGGTACTCGGTGCGTAATCCAACAGGGCGAAGTGCGTGCATGGGTGCCTACTCCTTTGTAGTTGTGTGGTACGGGTATGCCTTTATCCTAGCAGATTTTTTGTGCCAAACAACAACACTCCCTGCACGATGACCGTGCAGGGAGTGTTGGAGGGAACGCGATTTACGACTTGCGCGTGCTGGCCAAATTTGCCCGAATGCGCCGACCACGAATGGTGGCATGATTGAGCACATCAATCACCCGCCGGGCATCACGTTGTGGCACACTCACATACGAAAACGCATCATGAAGCTCAATACTGCCAATTAGCCGTCCTGGAATTTTGGCTTCGTTTGCAATCGCACCTACGATATCACCGGGGCGTACACCTTGATCACGACCAATGTCGATAAACAAACGCACACTGTCCCGCATCGGTGCGCGTGGCGCACTGCTCCCTGCAGCAAACGATCGTGGTTCGTGCTGGCGTGGGGCCTGTGCAGTTGCCAATGAGCGGGCTAGCGGATCGATTGCCGGCTCATTCAGCAGATGCCCAAACGCGATGCGCAATGTGGCAGCTGCAATCGTTTCACTGTCGTAGTGTTCACGCAACTGCGCCAAGAGTGCCTTTTCGTTGCCAAGGTCATTGGCTTGTATCGTATCGGCTACTTGCTTGGCCAAGCGCAATCGCTGGCGCTTGTTGAGCTCACTCAGTGGCGGGATTGGATGCGTCACGATGGTCGCATTGGTCGCACGTTGGATCTGCTTGAGTGTGAAGCGATCACGTGGTGTGATAAGCGAAATCGCGATGCCACTGCGCCCTGCGCGCCCAGTGCGGCCAATGCGATGCACATAGACCTCGGGGTCTGGTGGGATCTCGTAGTTGATGACATGTGTCACATGGTCGACATCGAGACCACGTGCTGCCACGTCAGTGGCCACAAGAATGGCACTTTGCGCTGTCCGAAAGCGATGCATCACACGATCGCGTTGCGTCTGTGATAACTCGCCATGGAGAGTGTCGCAGTTGAATCCACGTGCCGTTAATTTTTCGCCGAGTTGATCGACATCGTTGCGGGTACGACAAAAGATCATCGCTGCGCCAGGCTCTTCGTATTGAAGCAAGCGTGAGAGCACTTCGAGTCGGTCGTTGTGGTGTGCTTCATACACACGCTGTTCAACGAGTTCTGCAGTACGCTGTGTGGCAGCAATAGACACACGCGCCGGGTTGGTCATGTAGCGCTTCGATAAATTGAGAATTGCATCGGGCATTGTTGCAGAGTAGAGTGCGGTCTGGTGTGGTTTGGGAAGCACAGCGAGAATCTGTTCTACGTCTTCGATGAACCCCATGGCCAACATTTCGTCTGCTTCGTCAAGGACAATACACTTGACGTTGCCGAGTGCAATGGTGCCGCGATTTATATGATCAATCAAGCGCCCTGGTGTGGCGACAACGACGTGTGCCCCCGTTGCCAAATACCGAAATTGACGTTCTATCGGTTGCCCACCATAAATTGCCACAGTATTGAGATGCTGGTGCTTGGCGTAGCTTTTAAACGACGCAGCAACCTGCACTGCAAGCTCTCGTGTCGGTGCGAGTACGAGTGCCTGAATGTGGCGAACGTTGATGTCAATGTTTTCAATGATTGGCAACGCATAGGCAGCGGTTTTGCCCGTGCCTGTCTGTGCTTGCGCGATGACGTCTTCACCGGCGAGCATGTGGTGAATTGAGGCGGCTTGGACTGGCGTTGGGGTGTGGTATCCGAGCGACTGCAACGTCTCGAGCAACCCGCTGCTCAGACCGAGATCCTCAAATGTCTGTGTCACACATTCCTCCTTGTAGGTTAACCATGGAATTATACACGGTATTGAGGAGGTGTGCGTCCGAATATATGAGCAGGCGATGTGTATTCATCATTTGTCGAGGTATTGTGCGGTTAATTGCATGGCAGTTTCACGAAAGAGCTGGATAAGCTCCGGTGGTTCGCTTACGCGACAGGCACCGCCATAGCGCAACAAGATCTGCCGTGTCGTCCACAAGTTGTGTACCTCGCCAGTCACCGTTGCACTCCCATCGGCATGATACGTAATCTGCTGATTGCTAAAAAACTCCGCTAAATCGCGCCGGCGGGCGACTTCTGGTGGTAGATGGTACACAATCCGATAAATTCGTTGAGGTGGGCGTACCGGCGGATTGCTAGTGGGGAGCATTTTGGCACTACGCAACAGAATTCGATCAAGCCGGAACTCAGCAGTTGCGAGTGGTGGCACGTGCCCCTGGGGTGTGGTCGAGAGCACGACTGCTTCGAGATAACCGTGCCCATCACGAAAAAATATACTATACGGTGCGACGACATGCTTGCGTGATCCGTTTACCTCAAAATTACTCACATAATCAAACTCGAGCCGTTGTTGGTTATCTATCGCTTTGCGTACCGTGTTTAATGTGCGTTTGTCGAGTGTGGTGACTTGTTTCCCCGGGTTACGTAGTAGCACTGGCATGGGGAGATTGCGATTGGTGTGGCCGGGTACGAGCATTTTTATTTGACGTAATAAATTTTGGATGTTCACAAATGCAGCCAACACTGAATCATCGTTGTAATTGCTTTCAAGAAAGTTTAGTGCATCACGACTCTCCTGCGACAAATCCAGAATGGCAAAATCACCAACGTCGAGTAGTTGATACTGACCACTTTTGCGATTCAAGCGAATTTTACAGTTGTATTCATGTTTGAGCGCATTCAAATCATGCTTGAGGGCGATTTCTTGATTGTCTGGGTAACCATCATGATTGAGTTGCTGATTCACCACGCTCAGCAATGTTTCACTACTACTATCTTCACGGAAAAGTTGCCGAAACAGGATAAGTCGCCGCCGAAAAATGAGGGTAGAACTACGGCGTACCCCAGCGCGTCGTGATGACATTTGCTCCTCCTTATTCTGCGTCAATCGGCCATTGTTCGCTACGAGCAATGTCTGTTAATCCCACTACAATTTGGCGCAATTGTGCAATCACTTGCGCAATTTTTGGAGCCGCCGTGGTATCGG
Source organism: Roseiflexaceae bacterium (assembly GCA_046303375.1). GTDB lineage: Bacteria > Chloroflexota > Chloroflexia > Chloroflexales > Roseiflexaceae > UBA965. The sequence continues at coordinate 10,736 of JBKCGB010000032.1, read as the reverse complement.
TATCGATGAGCTGCTGCAGCTGACCATCCGTGTATGCGCGGAAGAGACGGTCAGTATCACTAACCAGTTGGTCGAGTGATTTGATGCGCTGCTGGCGCTGGCGTACACCGGGTGCAGCGTGTGGGCTCTCGTCGAATGTATCATGTGACGCGTGCTGTGACATGTGTCCGGCATCGCTATCATGCACGGCGGATATTGGTATATTGTTTGTTCCTGTATCTGATGGGTCTTCACCATAGGCGCTGCCTGATGCTTGTTTGAGTACGTGCACCGCATCATTGAGATGTTGGTCAGGATTGGCCGCAAAAAAACTGGCAAGTCGACTCAATTCAGCTGCTGACATGCCTTCATCAACGGCGGCTCGTGCGAGTTCGAGTCGCGTCTGCGCGTTGCTTATTCGGCGTAAATGCTGTGCCTGTGTAACCGTCAACTGCCCACTGCGTAGATAGGCTTGGATGGCGTCGTCTAGGTCGAGGAGCCCCAGATAGCGTCGCACAGAGCGTGGTGATAACCCGACTGTTTGTGCAACCAAGTCGTCAAGTACGCCTTCGTCTGCATCGGGTTGACTCAAACGAAACTCTTCGCGCACTCGTGCAAATGCGTTGGCCTGCTCTAAGTCATTGAGATCACGCCGCTGAAGATTTTCGGTCAACTGACGTACAAGGTGCCGGTCATCATCTACAAACAATAGGCACGGTACATGTGTCAATCCGAGGCTAATGGCAGCACTCCGTCTACGATGCCCATAGATCAGTTGGTAGTGACCATCAGCTCGCGCAATAACCCCGAGCGGTTGCAACATGCCTTGGTCGGCAATGGTGGCTGCGAGCCCACTCACGTCGCCGATTTCTTCACGGATTCCCGTGTCGACGACCAAAATATCCTGTGGATTAAGCTCAATGATTTGCATAAAGTCCTTAGTTGTGGACGTCTACTGTCATATATACTATACCAGAACCACAATGTATCAGAGCGTGGTTGACCGTAGAAATTGATGATTTTGCACAGATTCAATAACCAGCATTGCTTCTTCAATGTCGGTCAAACTGACGAGACCGAGATATTCATGCTCACGAAACACGGCGGCCACATGGCTTTGTTGCTCATTGATGGCAATCCTGACTTCTGCAAGTGTGGAAGTATGGGCGACTTGCATGACGTTTCGTTGCATGAAAGCGGTCACGTATTCATCCGTAGTGGATGTTTCAAGTGCTTTCAACACATCGTCGCGTGTAATCACGCCAAGCAGGTTATTGCCCTGCACGACCGCATAATCTGGTTGATACGATGTCAGAATATAGTCGACCACCGTGCTGAGTTGTGCATTGGGTGCTAGCACAATTGCGTTCCTGTTGTAGGCCATATCCACTCGCTGGGTATCGAGGAGCGTGCGTGCCCGGGTGTCGGCACGATCATCTTCGCCACTGCGGAAGATGAAGTAGGCAATGAACAGAAAGACGAAATCACTACTCATGAATCCCGTGATAAGCAAGATAATTGCTATCACATGCCCAATATATGCGGAATACACGCTGCCACGGCGCTCCCCAACAAACATGATAATTGTTGCACGTACAATGCGACCGCCGTCGAGTGGCAGTGCAGGCAACAAATTAAACAACACGAGCATCATGTTTGACGTATAAAGTGCTTCGAGACCTAACTGCAGCGAGGGGACCGTCGATTCATCTGGGAGCATGAAGACATGCGTTGCATACATGGCTTGATCAGGAGTCACCACGGTGAGCAAGAGGACAAGAATGAGCACATTCGTCAACGGGCCAGCTGCCGCAATCCAGAGGTCATGCCACGGGCGTTTGGGGATGCTGGTAAGGAATGCGACTCCGCCAATCGGTAAGAGGAGTATTTCATTGACGGGAATACCCACACTTCTGGCCGCCAACGCGTGTCCGAGTTCGTGGAGTGTGACACAGACAAACAGGAGCAAGGTCAGGATGACTCCAAAGAGCATGCCTTCGCTGCCATGGTTGCGCCATATCCAAAGCACGTAGCAAATCAGGAAGACGAATGTGATATGGATTTTGATGGCAATTCCGCGAATGTGGAGCAACGTGGGTGATAGATTCATGACAACCTCAATTACATTTCACGGGAGACAATTCCCGTCAGGCACCCAATGGCGCCTGCAGCTTTGGCGAGCTCGTCAACGGGGGTGGTAATACAGGTGATGCCATGCTGCTCAAACCAGGCCTGTGTGCGTGGATTCCCGGCTGCCATGACAATGGTACGTGGCGCTATCGTGACAAAATTAAACGCGGCACCACGGCGTACTTCTTCGTTTTCAGGGAGCATTGCCACATGAAAACCACGCTCACGTAGTGCATCAACACCACGGTGGACAAACCTGCTAGGCCAGATAATCGCAAGATTGCGGTCTACGATGCGCAACATGCCCATCAAATGCATGGAACCGAATGGTAGATCGACTTTGATCGTGCCGATACCCATGCTAGTCAACAGTTGTTCAATCTGAGATGCACCTTCGTCGTTGGTGCGTAGACCACGCCCAACAATGGCGGTTTGCGGATCAAGCCACATCAAATCGGCACCTTCGAAAGTGCCACGGTTGTTGATGCTACGTAAAATGGGCACACCCATATCGCTGAGGCGGCGAGCAGCCACGCGTTCTTCTCCAGCACGTACTTGTGATGCAGGTCGTGCTACGATGGCGCCTTCAGGCGTCATCACAAAGACGTCGGCCATGAACATTTGATTGGGGGTAGGTGTGCTGGCGGGGTCGGCGTAGGTCACGGTGATGCCGTAGGTGCGGTACACGTCTGCGAGTGCATCGTGTTGAGCTTGTGCACGAGCAAGATCGAGCGGCTCGAGCATGTTTACGACGTCTGGATTCGCTGAAGCTTCAAGTTCGGTACCAGGACGATGCAACAAGACATGGGTGAGTCGTTGATACTCACTATCGATGCCACATGCGCTCCAGATGTGCCCAAGTTCTCCGCGTAGCGAATGTGTTCTCGGTTGCCAACCACTGCCACCATATGCTGACTGTGTATGATTTGGATCGACAGAAATCATGCGCTTCCTCCTATTCTTTCTCTGCGGGCAAGCCACTCGCTGGTATGGTGCATTTGCAAATTGTTATATGTGATGGTATTATACACTGCGTTGCGTGCGCTGCTAGCTCAATTGGTAGAGCAGCTGACTCTTAATCAGCGTGTTGAAGGTTCGAGTCCTTCGCGGCGCACCACTCTTTCCACACACCGCAGGTGTGTGGTTTTTTGTTGTGCTGCACTGCTTGTCGAGTGTGTGCTTCCTAGCTGCACCGGTGATGTTGCTTTATGGTATATTTGGGGTGAGCGAATGTGGATTGACCAATATCAATGACAGGAGTTGCCAATGATTCCGATTGCAGCCCCGGGAGCCATGACGGATCGCGAACGTTTCATGTTTGATACGTTTGGCTATCTCGTGATTCCAGATGCTCTCAATGAGACCGAAGTCGCTGATGTGCTTGCCGCATCGCGCCGTGCACATGCGCAGTATCCTAGCGGAGAATGGCGCCAATTGGGACACCTCTACGAGAGTGAGCCGGCCATTGAGGCGTTGATTGACCACCCTTCCGTGTTTCCCAAAGTGCGCCAGTTGATGGGTGATTACTTTATTTTGCAGAGCACATGGGCGACCGTGCAACCAGCGCATACCAAAGCGGGTGGCTATCACCAAGACGGGTCAGGGGTCTACGAGTTTCGGCGCCTATCAGGTAGCCAAACTCCTTTGATGCAGTTGCGCGTGGGCTACTATTTGACCGATCAGTCCGAAGACGGTATGGGCAACATGGTGATGATTCCCGGGAGTCATAACCACATGACCCCGTGGCCAAAGCACATTGTGCCCGATGAGAGTGACCTGCCCATCCGCGATATTATCTGTGGCAAGCCGGGTACTGCGCTACTGTTTCATCAAGGAGTGTTCCATCGTACAGGGCGCAACGATCGTGATTTTGATCGACATACGATGCACATTGTGTATTCCCCACCGTGGTTGATTCCTTCTGACCGCAGTCGCAACGACCAAGAATTCTTGGCACGCACTACACCACTGCGTCGTGCCTTGGTTGGTGAATGGAAGCGCCCCGAAGAGCCATTTGGTGTGGGGTACCCACGACCACCATTTGCCGACTAGACGTGGAGCAACGGATAGGCGACACCCTATGAAGATGTACCATGTCTGCATGGCGCTCCTCGGGTGTCGCCTCGTTATTGCTGTTACTCCATGAGTGGATAGTGCCACCAAATCAACGAATACAGAGATGAGAGGGGCAATGATGCAACCACGTTCACTTCCACGTCCGCGCATTGGATTGTTTGCAATTGGACTTGAGGCGTATTGGGCGCAATTCACTGGACTCCGCGAGTTGCTCCTCAGCTATTACGCAGAAATTACCACGCACCTCGAGCAACTCGGTGCAGAAGTCGTTGGTGCTGGTATGGTTGATACCGCGCCTGCAGCGGTTGCTGCAGGGCAATTTTTTGCACAGCAGCAAGTCGATTTGCTGATTTGTCATACGGCTACGTATGCCACATCATCACAAGTGTTGCCGATTGTGCAGCGTGCCAATACACAAGTGCTGGTGTTGAATTTACAACCCTCTGCACAACTCGACTATCCAAATACGGATACGGCGGCTTGGTTGGCGGAGTGTTCTGCGTGTTGTGTCCCCGAAATATCCAATGCCTTTCGGCGTGCCAATATCCCCTTTCAAGTGGTGTCTGGTACGTTGCGCGACGATACGCGTGCATGGCAACGTATTGCGGATTGGATTCGTGCGGCAGGTGCTGTGGCTGCACTGCGCAATGCGCGATTTGGCATGGTCGGGCATCCGTATCCTGGAATGCTCGATATGTACAGCGATCCAACCATGCTTCATGCACAACTCGGGTGTCACGTGGAGTGGCTGGAATTCGATGAAATCGCGCAGCATGCGTCAGCCATGGCAAGTGCTCAGATTGATGCACGTGTCAGCGAAATACGCAACGTGTTTGTTGAAGCACCAATAGGTGTAGACCGCATCTCACGTGCGGTTACTGCGGACGGATTGGCAAATGCTGCACGGACTTCGCTCGCGCTTGATACACTCGTCGACACATATCAGCTCAATGCAATGTGTTATTACCATCGTGGTGCACCAGGTTTGCCAACTGCTGACGTCGCTGCGCATCTGATTGTGGGCTGTACCATGTTGACGTGGCGTGGGATACCGTGTGCTGGTGAAGGTGACCTCAAAACAGCTGTGGCCATGTTTATCATGGATCGAATCGGTGCAGGTGGGTCGTTTACGGAGTTTTATGCCATGGATGTGCCAGAGCAGTTTGTGCTGATGGGGCATGATGGACCCGCACATCCAGCAATTAGTGACCAGGCCCCTCTCATGCGTGCATTGAGCCTGTATCACGGTAAAGCGGGTGAGGGCATCTCAATAGAGCTACGCGTCAAAACCGGTCCAATCACGATTCTTGGTGTCACGCAAGATGGAAATGGTCATTTGCGCATGTTGGTAGCCGAAGGCGAATCAATCCCTGGACCTGTCCTGCAAATCGGCAATACTAATAGCAGACTCAAGTTTGCCAGTGATCCAGCGACGTTCATGGACAATTGGTGTCAAGAGGCACCAACGCACCACGTGGCACTTGGGATTGGACATCATGCCAATGTGCTCTCGCATGTGGCGCGGTTACTGGGTATCGAATGTGTGGTGTTGCGATGAGTGCGTACACCAATGCGCGTGCACGACTAACCAATCCAGATCCTGTCTTTTCACCTGCGCCAATCTGGTGGTGGAGTGGCGAAGCGCTCAACAGTGATCGCATACGCTGGCAACTCGAGCAATTTGCGGCTGGTGGTGTCTATAATTTGGTCATTCTCAATCTTGCTCCTGCTGGTCCGTTACATGGATCACTCGCCGATGAACCGCCATTTCTTTCAGATGCATGGTGGCAAATTTTTGTGACTGCCTGTCAAGATGCACAGCGCTTGGGTATCAAACTCTGGTTCTATGACCAAATCGGCTTCTCTGGTGCAAATTTGCAGGGCACCATTATTCGCGAACACCCAGCCTATACGGGGCAGGTCCTGGGGAGCCAAGTCGTCGCCTGTAGTGGAGCACAGTGTGTCGACTTTCCTGATGGATGCATTCCACTTGCTGCGTGGGCGATGACGTCGCACGCACAACCTCAGCAACTCACGGTGCATGCGCATCAGTGCGAGTCAGTGATTCCTGTTCCCCATCAAGTGCGGTTGATATATGCACTCAACAAGGGGTTTGACTATATGAGTGTGGCTGCATGCGCCACACTACGAGCCACGGTACACGAGGCGTTTTATCAGCATGCAGGTGCATTTTTTGGCGATGTGATCGTTGGCTCTTTCCAAGATGAATTACCTTCGATGCCGACATGGAGTCATGACTTTGCCGAGACCTTTTACGCTGCCTTTGGCTATAACCTGATTGATGAGCTGGTAGCATTGTACGAAGGTGATGATGCCCATAGCCAACAGGTACGTATCGACTATCAAACGTGGCGCGCTACTCGCGCTGAGCAGGCATTCTTTAAGCCATTCTACGACTGGCATGCGACACATGGGCTGGTCTGTGGTTTTGATCAACAAAGTCCAGCACGCATGGCATTGCCCGTCGGTGCGGTTGATGAATATGCTGATTATCTGCAAACGCACCGTTGGTATGGTGCACCAGGCAGTGATCATCATGGTAATGGCAAAATTCATTCGTCCCTTGCGCATTTGTATGACCATCCGCGGTCATGGATAGAAGCATTTCATAGTAGTGGGTGGGGCGGTACGCTCGAAGAAACATTTGACTGGCTTGTTCCGTGGCTACGTGCAGGATTGACCCTCTATAACCCGCATGCTGTCTACTATTCGACGCGGGGAGGGTGGTGGGAATGGGCGCCACCTTCGACTTGTTGGCGCCAGCCCTATTGGCGTCATTATGTGCATTTTTCCCGTGCCATTATGCGTGTGACGGGTGTGATGTCGTTGGGTGCACATCAATGTGATATTGCGGTGCTCTTTCCCACAACCACCGTCCAAGCACATTTACTCGCTTCTGGACCACTCCCTGCTGCAACACACGCTGAGCACGTGTTTGTGGAGTTAACAGGGTCAATGTTTTGGAATAACCCCAAGCCCGGTTTGCTCGATCGTCAACGGCGTGACTTTGATATGATCGACAATGATTCTCTTGTACGGGCACAATCACGGACTGGCATGTTGTGCGTCGCCGATGAGTCGTATCGCTATCTCATTTTGCCGGCTATCACCCACCTGCCCCCCGCCTGTATCCAGGCATTGAACACGTTTGTAGATGCGGGTGGTACGGTATTTGCGGTGGCCACACTCCCAGCCGGGCTCGAAGCACGTCCACGTATCCATGTGGCTGAAAGCGTTGCGGCACTTGAAGCATTGATTGATGCACTACCCCGGCGAATCACTGGCGACGTGCATGTGCTCGAACGGCGTGTGGATGGTGGTCGGATCGTGCTAGTGACTCCCACAGTGTCTGCATCACAATTTCATTGGAACGGACATTGGAATAGTACGCCATATGATTTTGATGCGCGGCGTTTACCACAATCAGTGCAAATTACCATCGAACAGGCAGCTAGTATCGAACAGTGGTCAGTGACTGATGGCAGTGTGCAGACGCTGTCACCTATTGCCCCGCATACTTGGGAACTATGGTTCGATGATGCTCCGATTGTATTGCTCTTTGTTCCAGATCATGCGTCAACGGTGCCTCTGTCTGTGCCGCGCAAGGCCGCACAGTTGTATGCAACACTGCGCCAAGATTGGCGTGTGAGCATTGAGCCGACTGCTGATAATCGGTGGGGGGATTTTGCGTATCCTGCAGGTGGTATGCTGTTGCCACAGACGATTCGCTTTCACGATGCGCACATGCAAACGCATACGCAAGGGTTTGGTGTGTATGCGTGGTCATTCGGTCCTGTGCCACGCAGCACGCTCCCTGCACCGTGTGATTTGGCACAGGTGCAGACAACTGGTCTTGCAGATGAACAATGGCAACCGGTCGTGTATTCGCTCGAACGTGGAATATTGCATGATTCCATCCATTGGGGCATGCTTGGGCCAAAAGGCTATGTCCCTGAAGAATTTCTGCACTTTGGGACTGTTGCAGCGGGTGATGCCGTGCGTGTGCGTACCACCGTGATGCTCACACAATCTTTTGCTGGTGCATTTGTACTGGGGGCACCGACCGATAAACGTGTATGGCTTGATGGAGTTGCGTATACCAATTGCGTACCAGGATATCAGTGGTTTGTGGATGTTACGTGGGATGCTGGCATGCACGTCATTGAATTCGAATTAGCTCCCGAACAAACACTGAATCTGCGTGCGTACTGGGCGCTCGTACATGCACCAGCGCGCTTCCGCCGTCCCAACTGGATTATGCAAGTCGATACACCGCAATCTGCCACCACACTCACCTTTTCGCATACGTTTGAACTTGATACTGCGGCAATGCGTGCACAAATGATGGTCATCGCTGATGTGCCAGTACGGGTTTTGCTCGATGACAAAGAAATTGGTCGTCAAGGTGGCTACGATCCCTATGGGAGTACTGTGCGCGTGCAGCCATATCAAATCGGTGCTGTATCAGCGGGATCGCATACGATTGCGGTGATGGCACTCGATGGTGGGCGTGGTGTGTCACTGCTCGTCGATATGCTCTGCACACACGCCGATGCAGCCACCAGCACGGTCATGTCTGGGGCAGGTTGGTTCGTCCAGCGTGGCCAAGTACCACTCACCCCTGCTCGTATTCGGCGTCGTCAATGGGTTGATCTCACCTTTGATACCGATCATGCCTTGTACGTGGACATGGATCCCGGCTGGCCGTTAATTTGGCGGCGTCCGCATCCGCTGCCACGAGCGCATTGGCTCGAATCAACACGAGCTGATGATACTGTGCTCGCATGTGTACCCGATGCGTATGCTGGCAAGCATCGTTCAACCACACTCCACTGGCGTATCCCCGTTGGCACCACTGGCATGCGCATTGCTACAGCTGCGACCGCACGTGTGTGGATTGACGATCAAGAATATGTAGCTCGTGATGGGCTTGTGGCATACCCAGTTGGTGCGTGCATGGCCACACTTCAACTTGATGCAGTGCATGGGGCAACGGGTGCCGCCATGCTCGATGCACCAATCTCGTATACGTGGAGTCGCGGGATGACGATGTTGCCTGCGTCGTGGCAGTCATTGGGTCTCGGTGATTACGCGGGTGCAGTTTCCTTTGAAACAGTATTCAATTGGACAATTACGAATTCTGCACTCCTCTGTCTGCGCGAAGTACGAGGTACCGTTGAAGTTTGGCTCAACCAGCAGCCGCTAGGAGTGCGATTATGGTCTCCATACCAGTTTGACCTCACCCCTGCACTCAAACGTGGCGAAAACACGTTGCGAATCGTGGTCACTGGTACGCTTGCCCCCTATCTCGCAGGTCATAGTCCTACGCATTATGCGCCGGCTCATCAGGAAATCACAGGGATACTCGGTGATATTGAGCTTGTGCTACAGAATTAAGTAGTTGAATGTGTTATTTTGAACTGGGATAATGCAACCGTCGTAAGGAGTGTGACATGTATCGCATCTATGTAATCATACAAATGTTGGTGGTTGCTGCCGTGCTGGTGGCATGTGGCAGCGCAGGGGATGCTGCCAGCACAACAGCAGCAGATGATGTATCGGTGAGTCAAGACGTCGCGCAATCGGATACTGTGGATCCAGGCACAGACAGCGAACAGGATGATGTAGGTGGTGATGACGGAAGCGAATGGAATGGTGCGAGTTTTAATGCGAATCTCGAGGCACTTGACAGTTACACGGCTAAATTCACCTATGAGGATGGCAGCGGTGAAAACAAACAATCATGGTCGTGGCAGCAGAGTGTGATCCGTGAACCACGTGCAATGGAAATGTATTCGAATGATAAAGGCACTGAGAGTACTGCGGGAGCTTACCGCTTTGTACAGATCGGTGATCGTGTCTATTCGGTTTCAAAAGACCCCGTTCAATGTATCATGGTCGTGAATCAGCCACAAAATCAAGGACTATCACCAGATAGTGTGATTGCCGGTTTACCGTTTTCTATGCGTAAAGACGGCCCAGGTGAAGCAATGTTTGGTCGTGCCACTGACCGCTATTCATATACGGGCACGGATTTCGACGGTACGTCATATCAGGCCACTGCGCTTGTCGACCGTGACGGTGGATTTGCCTACCGCTACCAGGTCACCGGTGAGCGCAAAAACGGCGATGCTGTTGAACCATTTACATGGAACTATGAGCTTATTGATGTAAACTCGGTGCCTGCCATCGAAATTCCCAGCGAATGTGAAAATGTTGGCAATGGAGCAAAGTGGCCACTACCCGAAGGTGCTATCATTACAATGCAGACCAACGAAATGATGTCGTATGATACGCCACAGCAGGTGGATGAATTGGCAGCATTTTATGCCGAAGAAATGCCCAAAGCAGGCTATACTCCTGCTGAAGGTGGTATGACTACAGATACATCGGTGATGGCCAACTTCACCAAAGATGGCAAAACGGTCACGATAATCATGACCTATCAAGACGGAAAAACAACGGTTATCATCACCCAGCAAGGCTAATACTTGATGTGTGCCACAGGCAATGCGTCAGACAGGCATGTG
>JBKCGB010000031.1:0-29397 GCA_046303375.1 Roseiflexaceae bacterium | reverse complement strand
CGCCATGAGCGAAGCATTGTTGTTTGCCCAGGCCGGTGGCGTCGATGTACAAAAGGCGCTGGCAGCCGTCAGTGGCGGGGCCGCTGGAAGCTGGATGCTCTCAAACCGTGGTCCGCAGATCCTCAACCGCGACTGGCGCCCCGGGTTTACCATCGATCTACAACAGAAAGATTTGCGACTCGTGCTGGGTGCTGCCGATGAATTGGGAGTACCACTACCGGGTACCGCATTGATTTTTCAGTTGTATCGGACACTCCAACAGGCAGGGCTCGGCCACGAAGGCAATCATGCGTTGGTCAAGGCACTCGAACAGTTGGCACGGTTTGAAATAAACGGTTCATCAGCACAATAAATTGGCGTGGTCAGACGCCCAAGAGGAGAGTTCAGCATGAGTCAGGCAATCATTGATCTCGACAAAGAGTACATTTTACAGACGTATGCCCGTGCCGACTTTGTCATCGAGCGTGGCGAAGGCTGCTATCTCTACGACACCAACGGTCACCGTTACCTCGACTGTGTGGCTGGCATCGCCGTCAATGCACTCGGCTACGGTGACGCCGACGTGACTGCCGCCATCGCCCAACACGCCGGCGGGCTGTTGCATCTTTCCAATCTCTATCACAACACCAGCGGCGCAAAATTAGCCAAATCATTGGTCAATGCCACACCATGGGCCGATCGCGTCTTTTTCAGCAATAGTGGTGCTGAAGCCATGGAAGGCGCACTCAAATTCGCCCGGCGGTATGCCCGTGATCGCCACGGCGAAGGCAAAACTGGTGTGGTCGCATTTGATGGCTCGTTCCACGGGCGCACCATGGGCGCCGTCGCCATCACCGCCCGTGAAAAGTATCGTGCACCCTTTGCCCCGGTCATGCCCGACGTACGCTTTGGAGACTACAACGACATCAGCCAACTCGCAAGCCTTATCACCGCCGACGTATGTGCAGTAGTGATTGAACCCATCCAAGGCGAGGGTGGCTTGCGCGTCGCCGATCACGCCTATCTGAGCAAAATCCGCGCCTTGTGCGACCAGCACGACGTGGTGCTCATCTACGATGAAATCCAGTGTGGGATTGGGCGCACCGGCACGATTTGGGGTCACCCCAGCGATGTAGCACCTGACATCATGACCATTGCCAAACCACTCGGTGGTGGCTTGCCAATCGGAGCCATTGTGATGCGCCAAAAAATCGCCGATACCATTCATGCCGGCGACCACGGCTCAACATTTGCCGGTGGGCCATTTATCACCGCCGTGGCACAAGTCGTCTTCAACAAAATCAATACACCGGAATTTCTCGCCCACGTGCGTGAAGTAAGTGATTATCTTGATGAGTCGTTGCAGGATCTGATGGCCCGCCATCCTGAGATTACTGAGCTCCGGGGACGCGGACTCATGCGAGGGATTCGTATGTCGGTGCCAGTAAACGCCGTGCGTGAAGCCGGCCACAATCACCAGCTGCTCGTGGCCACTGCAGGCGACGACGTTATCCGCCTCGTACCACCGCTCATTATGCAGCGTAGCCACGTCGATGAGCTAGTCACCAAACTCGAAGCCGCCATCAACGACGTCGTCAAAAGCTAGCGGTATACCCCATCTGCGCCAAAATATCACGTGCCACACGGGCTTCATCCCACGGGATGGAGCCCGTTGCCATGATGATGCTCCCCTCGTGACCCTTGCCAAGCAACAGCACCATATCGCGTGGTTCAGCCAGCGCCAAGGCCGCAGCAATCGCTTGCTGGCGATCAGGAATCAAAAAGAGGTCGTGCCCGTCACGCCGTCCAGCCGCACGGGCGCCAACGGCAATTTCTTCGAGAATGGTCATCCGGTCTTCGCCACGTGGGTCTTCATCGCTGATATACACTACATCGCAGTAGCTCGCTGCAATCTGCCCTTGTTGAGGGCGTTTGTCACGGTCACGCTCACCTGCAGACCCAAAGACGACAATCAGGCGCCCCGGAGTAATCGGGCGCACCAGTTTCATGACTTTGTCAAATGAGGCTGGAGTATGCGCATAATCGACGAGTACAGCAAACGGTTGCCCTGCACTAATGCGTTGCATGCGGCCACGCACCCCATCGACCCTGCTAATAACCGCCAGCGCATCATCGAGCGGTACCCCTTCGCTCACAGCAACCGTCAAGGCTGCCAGCGCATTAGAGACATTGAAATCACCGGTAAGATTGAGATGCACATGGCGATTGCCCCAGTGCGATTCGAGGTCGAAATCAAGGCCATTCATACTACTGACCACATTACGCGCACGTACATCGGCAGCCTGATGGACTCCGTATGTCAGGCGTTCGGCACGCAGTGGTGCCGCCAACAAAAAATCGCGATGATGTGGGTCATCAGCATTCACGATTGCCGTTTTGCGCGATTTCAACGGTGTATCCACGTATTCGCCAAGCATCTCAAAGAGTTGCATCTTGGCACGGCGGTATTCGGTCACTGTTTTATGGAAATCAAGATGCTCGCTGGTCACATTCGTTAGTACGGCAACATCAAACGCACAGCCTACCAAGCGTTGCCAATCACGAGACAAGGCATGAGAAGTCGATTCGAGCACGGCATGAGTACAGCCAGCTACACGCATATCGACCAGCATTTGCTGGATTTCTGGAGCTTCAGGGGTACTTTGGCGTGTTGCATTGGCCCACAAGCGCTCCGCCACCTTGAAATCAGCAGTACCTACTAAGCCCGATACTCGCCCTGCAACATCAAGCGTCAAGGCGGTCAGATAGGTGGTGGTCGTCTTGCCATCAGTACCAGTCACCCCCACCACACGCATGGCCCGCCCAGGATAGTTCGCCAGCGCAGCAGCCACATGCCCCAAAGCTGGGCGTGCGTTGGGGACACGAATCGCCGGCACTGCAATCGTTTCATCATAAGCGGCATCCTCGTAGATGACTGCCGATGCACCAGCTGCAATCGCATGCGCAATATAGGCGTGTCCATCAGTATGAAACCCGTGATACGCCACAAAAATCGTACCAGGGCGCACAGTGCGCGAATCATAGCTGACCGATTGCACCAGTACCTGCATATCACCATGGCACACAATCACATCAGTGATGGTCGCAACTGCAGCTGCAAAGCTGATTGGTGACATGTTAATTCTCCTCTGCAGCATGCAAACGCCCATCAGGCGGTAACAACTGATGGAGCGTTGGTAGGACAGTATTGGCCACCAACGCAGCTCCAGCATCTGAGAGATGTACTCCATCCACCAAGAGCTGGAACCCGCGCCGGCGGGAGATATGTTCGTATGTTGTACCTGTGCGAATGGCAATATTGTCGAGTGGTACACGCCACAAATGGTAGATTGGCCCAGCAAACGGTCGTGCACGCATCGCCTGTACAAAGGCAGCACGCACATCAACAATCGGCAAATGATACTGCTGTGCTAAGCGATAGACCGCAGCCACATAGCCATCAAGCAACGCTTGGCCCGGAGTATCTGGCAACTCACCGAGAGTAGTTGGGGTAAACAGCACAACCGCAATCTGCGCACGCTGTAAGCGTTCGATGAGTGCGGAATATAAGGCTTCGAATACTGAGATATCAATTGCAATTGGCACACGCTTGAGCAGCCGATAGTAGGCACGACTGAGGCGTTCACCGTAGGCAGTCCCAAAATCGTTGAGACCAATCATGATACTCACCACGTCGGGTTGAGTAGCAATGACGTCCGTTTCCACACGTTGTAGCAGGTTGAATGTGGTATCACCGTCTATCCCACGATTGAGTACATCAACGTGTGGCATAGCATGAGCAATTTTGGCCACATAGGCAGTCCCAATGCTCCCCTGCGTAATACTATCACCAAAGCACACCAGCCGTGGCATATCCAACTACCCCGTATATCTATTACTGACTACGGGGTATTATCACACAAAACCGGCAACAAACATCATGAGCGTGTAGCGAGACCTTTGTAGTCAAATGTCTGCAAAAAGAGTTGCTCAATCATGTCGAGGGCACGTCGATCAGCAGAATCAATGGTTGCAAGTGTGCGTGCGGCTTCGAAGTACCAGCGCGCCATCGCATACATGTGATGGCTGGTCACACCGTACTGTGGCGCTAAGTCGAGCATCCATTTGCATTCCCGCTGAATGATTTCAACGGCACGCAACCGCAACGCTGTCTGCAAAAGGCGATGCATGCGCCGTGGCGACGCTTCGAACATCTGCTTTTGGAACTGCACCGCATCAGCACGATCGCCATCCAGGCACAAACCAGGGTAGGTTCGTTCGAGTTGCACACTCACGCTGCGACAAATCTGGTCGGCACGCCGGTCGAGTTCGGATGCAACCCGATTGCCATGCTCAATGAGCCAATCATCAATAGCCCGCATCTGTGACTCCTTTGTGTATCATTGCATACCCAAGCGCACGCGTCCGCGTTGCTCTCGAGCAGCAAAAGCACCACTTGCCATTAACTCATCCCCAATGACTTGCAGGGTTTGACATGCGGTCACAAAATCGTCCCCTAAATAGGTCCCTGGCATACGCCGACACAGTTCTGGATTCTGCACGAATGCACGCCCCGCATATGCAAAACGCAAGCCGTGATGATGGAGCGACACCATCAACTGCCCGATTTGCTGCAGTGACACCACATGTTCAACCATTGAAGCCGATAGCACCAAAATAGCAGGTGTCTGTGTCACCATCAGCTCACTGATACCATGAATACCGATATTCGGACCGATATGCACGACTTCCCATGATTGTTGCTCCAGCAACACCGAAAAAATCAACGATGCAATGTCATGCTCGTCGTTCGTCGTTGTGCCACACATCACCCTTGGGCCACTCCCAAATGAGGCATGCACTTGCAACAGAT
This sequence comes from Roseiflexaceae bacterium, assembly GCA_046303375.1. Taxonomy (GTDB): domain Bacteria; phylum Chloroflexota; class Chloroflexia; order Chloroflexales; family Roseiflexaceae; genus UBA965. Next base: position 24,545 of record JBKCGB010000031.1, on the reverse strand, counting down.
TCATCAATCGTTGGCGCACAAACTGCACCGCAATCTGGAGCTGCAACGTGTACTCATTGCCGTACATCCAGCGATTGCCGAGCTCGTCCAATATCGGCAAAATCACGTCGTGTACCAGTGCCTCAACAGGAAAGAGTGTCATCGCCGTGTTCATCAGCGCATGCGCCTGTCGAATATTTGCACTCACCAATGCATCAGATATCTGATGCTGTAAATCCGGCCAACCCGCATCACCCACATGCAACATCCGTGCACGGGTAGGCTCGGGTGCAAGCATGCCAGGGTCTGGTAGTTGCTCTTGGTCAGACTGCAGCAATGATACCGCCTGACTAATCGCAATCCCATCCTCGGTTGCCTTTTTGAGCCACTTAATGATTTCAATGTCACGTTGAGAATAGAGACGGTGACCATGTTCGGTGCGAGTCGGCCGTGGTACGCCGTAGCGTTGTTCCCAAGCACGCAATGTTGATACATTGACTTGCGTTTGTTGAACTACTGCCTTGATGTTGTAGCGCGCTGTGTTGGAGAAGGCGAGTAGGTGTCGGATTTGATCAATCATCGAACACCCCCATTCGTTTCGCTGGTGTGTATACACTTGCAATTTGCCCGTGTATATCATCCGTATACGAGAAACGTTATCGTTTACTCCATTTCGTCTCATTGATACCGCTTCGCCCTGATTGTATACCTACTGTATATGTATTGTCAAACCGTTGCATATGCACAGATATTCCTCTCTTTTGCACATACTACATGCCATATGAGTGTTAATTGTTTTGTCTATGGTACAGATAATGTAAAATCTCTATTTACCCCATCCTAATACTGTATTAGCCGTGATTAATTATATTATATTGGAATGTTTAAATATCAGAAATACGCTATTTCACATCATACCGTGCACGCCAGCGGCAGTGAATTTCTGTGCAACTGTCAAGCCATGCGGTCTAGTAGCGAGTACGTCCTTGGCACACAGAGCCATCGCAGGAATGGCGTGGTATGTCACACTCGCAATAGTGTAAATTATTAATCGATGAATTTAAGCATATTACCACTTCATTCCGGTGGAAGGTATGGAGATGTTGCATCATCAGTATCAGGATACAGCACGATATTTTTGGCAAAAATTCCAGTACTCGCCACCTACACGTAGTAACGAATCTGCACTATGCTGTAGTACAGAGTGAGTCGTAGGCAATCGAATATTGATGCTATCAGATGCCGTATTTGTAGTTATGAGTTCGTCGTATTCAGCAGATAGCAGGCATTATCGGGCTCACTCGTTGGCAGAAACGATCGAAACGGAGTAGATACGCAAGTTGCATAGTGTTTGCATAGTGAATATATATTTAATGTGTAAATAAAACAATTGACAATGGGCATTTTTCAATCCTATAATCGAGACAAGTCCAACCAAGCACACACGGTCGATAGCGTCGCGAGACGTGGCTCAAAGGGGAGCTTGGGGGGCCGCCAGACCCAGCAATTATAGTGCAATGAAAGGGGGTGACAACAATGGCAGACAACAAGAATGACTTGGTGCCGGCACAATGGAAGTCGCTCTTTAACAACGAAGAGTGGTTGGTGCACGGGATCGTCGTCAAGACGATGTATGGTTTCGGTGCAATCGCACTGGTCGCCCACATTTTGATCTGGACATGGAAGCCCTGGTTCTAGAGTTGATGGGTTGCGCTGGTGCGTAACAGCATGAAGTAGAGGGAATCGTCATGAATCGTCCAATAGAGTTCAAGACCGCGGTGGTGCTCGGGACGTTGCTGGGGATTGTGATGGCGTTGTTGAATCACTTTGTGGTTCTCAGCTCTGCCAAGTACAGCAGCATTTTTGGGGCACTGGGTCAGTAAGTTGTAGGTTTAGTCGCGCTGCGACGAGCACGGCGGGTCGAACGGCTCCCGTTCGGCCCGCTGATGTGTATGGGAATGATGGAAGTTTTGGAATTAGCCCGTGGTGAGACGGCAGGTGCTTATTTGATCTCTGCCACACGCTAGAAAGCGAGTGTCTGCGATGTCTGATGCGCCACAAAAGCCACTGCTGCAACCCGATGGTGAGTATCGCACTTCAATGGCTTCAGCGAGCTCGACAGGCGCAGGCCTTCGCGCCGCCGAGATTAGCTATGAGGCAGTCGAGGCGCGTTACAAGCGACCAGGCGGCACATTAGCCGAGAAGATGTTTGGGCATGACCCACTAGACTTCTGGGTTGGTCCTTTTTACGTCGGGTTCTTTGGTGGTACTGCAATCGTTAGCATTGCGTTGGGTGTGTTGACGTATTTTTATCAGGCCATGTTCATCGAGAAGCGGTTCAACATTTTGGCGACGGCGCTCGAGCCACCGCCAATTAGTGCTGGGCTCCGCATTGTAGGGTTAGGAGAGCCAGGCTTTGCTTGGCAATGGATTGTGGCATTTGCCACCATCGCATTTGTGAGCTGGATGTTGCGTCAGGTTGATATCAGTCTGAAGCTCAAGATGGGGTTGGAGATTCCGATTGCCTTCGGGGCTGTCGTGTCATCATGGGTCACGTTGCAGATTCTACGCCCCGTTGCCATGGGTGCGTGGGGGCACGGATTCCCATTGGGGATCACGCATCACCTCGACTGGTTGAGCAATATCGGATATCAGTACTACAACTTCTTCTACAATCCGTTCCATGCGATTGGTGTAACTTTACTTTTTGCCTCGACGCTGTTTTTGCACATGCACGGTTCGGCCATTCTGAGTGCCGCCCGCCGCCCGGTAACTGAGCACAATGTTGACGTCTTTTGGCGCAACATTATTGGCTACAGTATCGGCGAAATCGGTATTCACCGTGTCGCATTTTGGGCAGGTGCTGCGTCGGTGTTGTTTGCAAATGTGTGTATCTTTTTGTCGGGCACGCTCGTCTATGACTGGAATGCATTCTGGGCCTTCTGGGATCGCATCCCCGTCTGGAGTGGCACCGGCGCTGGTATCGTGCTCGTCGGATTGGGCATTGTCTTCTCAAAGCGCAGCGATAAGTTGGATCCAGAACCGGACCTCGATGCGGTGGAGAACGTGCAGGGACTCGATGGCACGATTGGGCAATCGACTGTTATCGGCTTTATGGAACGACTCTTTGGCAACGGCAAAGTCCTGCCAATTTATGTCGGTGTCTGGGGTGTGATTGGACTAGCCGCCTTCATGGTCTGTGTCTTTATCATTCTCACCAGCTACATGCACGAAGTGGGCAACAATCCGATTGCGTTCATCCGTGAATTCTGGAATCTTGCTGTGATGCCACCGGCGGCCAAATACGGCTTGTCGTGGAATGTGCCGTGGTATGACGGTGCCGACTACTTGGTGGCCACCTTGTTCTTGCACATTTCGGTGTTGGCGTGGGCAGCCCGCCTATACGATCGGGCGCGCAAGACAGGTCTGGCGCCACATTTGGCTGCTGGTTTCTGGTCTGCACTGTTGTTGTACTTCACCATCTACTTGTTCCGTCCGGTGCTCCGCGGCTATTGGGCCGACGCACCCGGTCAAGGGTTCCGTGCCGTACTGGACTGGACCAACTATGTCAACATCCAAGTCGGCAACATTTACTACGACCCACTGCACATGATTTCCATCTTTTTCTTGCTCGGTTCAGTGCTTTTGCTCGCCATTCACGGTGCCACCATCGTGGCCACATCCAAGTGGGGTGCTGAGCGCGAAATCGACGAGATGTTGGTGGAAGGTTCGGGCACGCATCGCGCACAGCTCTTCTGGCGCTGGACGATGGGCTTCAACGCCAACTCGTACAACATTCACTTGTGGGCGTGGTGGTTTGCAGCACTCTGTGCCATCACCGGTGCAATTGGTATCCTCATCAGTGGCACACTCATCGACAACTGGTTTGTATGGGCACAGGGTGCACAAATCGTTGCGCCGATGTCCACCGAGGATTGGTCGCAGTACGTCTTCAGCAAGTAACGTGTGGCACGGTGCAGCACCTGCGGTGCTGCACCTCACACCACCGCAGAAGACCTGCGGAGAGGAACACATATGTCGAGTAATCCGAAAGCATTCCCACCAATGAGCGAAGATGCCAAGTTTAATCTGGTGGCTGGCGGTGTGGCCGCTGTCACCATGGTACTGAGCATTGTTGCCTTCTGGTGGATCTGGGCCCTGGTACAACCACCAGCGCCAAAACCTATCCCGACATCGCCAATTTACAACAATTATGACCCGGCAGGAAATCATCTCAAGCCAGAGTCATTGGCCGCCATGCAAGCCTACACACAAGAGAACCCGGAGCCCAAAAACGCTCAGGTACTCAAAGGGTGGAACACGCAACAGATTACTGCGTACATGACGGCACAGGTGTCAGGTGGACTCAAGGTCGATTGTAGCTACTGCCACAACATCAACAACTTTGCCGATGACGGCAATGACAAAAAAGTCAAGGCACGAGCCATGATGTTGATGTCAGGCGATCTCAATCGCTCGTTTATCAGCAAGCTCCCTGTCCCGCTCGAAGGGCAAAAAGTGGGCTTCCAGATTACCTGTGCCACCTGTCACAATGGTCAACCGGTACTCACCAAGGGCACGTACCCAGTCGAAATCCAAAATACGCTGCCCAACAACTTTCGCTTGCCACTTGACCGCGAGTACCCAGGTGGGTTGGTCATCACTGGCGACGAATCCAAGTCGTTGGACGAAGCTGAGCTCAATCAGTACGTGATGTACCACATGAATCTCAGCCTCGGTCAAGGGTGTACCTTCTGTCACAACGCACGCTACTTCCCCGCCACTGGCGTCAAAGAAGGTGGGCGCGACCAGAAGCAACACGCCATCTGGATGTTGCAGATGTCCAAACACATGAACGACAACTACAGCACCATCATGGCCAACAAGACCCCATCATGCTGGATGTGCCACCAGGGCGCAATTGTACCCCCAGGTGCCGCAAAAGACGGACAAGTCCCAGACATGCTGTCGACAAAATCATCGGCCCCTTAATCCCCCATCAACCACACAAAAGCGCCGTGCAATGCACGGCGCTTTTGTGTGGAGCCTGCAAGCAATCACTACTTTCGTGGTATGATTGAGGCACAATTCGCAACCTTCCCAGCACCACGACACACTACGCAACGGCCTTGAGGAGATCACCATGGCTGGAAATCTGCCACTACCGACGACCACCCAAGCACGTACGCCCATGTCTGTACGCACCATGGTGGCGCGTTCTATTATGCTCATGAAGCCAGTGACATGGTTCCCACCCGTGTTTGCCTTTCTCTGTGGCACCATTGCATCTGGTGCCACGCAATTCGACGCCATTACTGTGGCCAAAATTGCCTTTGGCGCCTTGATGGCCGGTCCGATTTTGTGCGGGCTCTCACAAGTCATCAATGAGTACTGTGACCGCGAAGTCGACGCCATCAACGAGCCACAACGTCCCATTCCATCCGGACTGGTGACGATGCGCCACGTCTTTTGGACCATTGCCGTGTTGACTGTGCTGAGTCTTGCCATGGCATCGGTATTTGGCTTACCGGTGGTATACATCACCCTACTCGGTATCTTTTTTGCAATCGCCTACAGTGCTGAGCCACTGCGTGCCAAAAAGCTAGGCTGGATTGGCAACACGCTCGTAGCTATTTCGTACGAGGGTCTCCCATGGATTGCCGGCCACCTGGCCTTTGCACAACTCACCGGGAGCAGCCTGCTCTTGGCCGCACTCTATTCACTCGGCGCACATGGCATCATGACCATCAACGACTTCAAAAGCATCGAGGGTGACCGTCAGCTAGGTATCAAATCGATTCCGGCACAGATGGGTGCCGACTGGGCGGCAATGAGTGCAGTCGTTACCATCAATGTGGCATTGCTCGCAGCCACCACCTACATGTTTGTCAGTGGGCATACCTATGCAGCTACCATCATGGTACTACTCGGACTCGGGCAAATCCCCACACAACGCAAATTCTTGGCAATGACGGACCCACGCGCCCGTGCCATTTTTTATAATGCAAGTGGAGTCATGATTTTTGTATGGTGCATGATCGTGTCAGCAGTGGGAATCCGCTCCTAACAGGCTATTTCATGCTCATTCAATAACACAAACGCTGAAGCATTGCTGCTTCAGCGTTTGTGCATAATTAATGAATACTAACCGCATTGTATACGCCAAAGATAGAGACTTTGTATATAGATTGTATACGTTAAATACATAACACGCCGTTTATAATCGTAGATAACGTCTACGTAGGTTGATAAGAGGTGCACATGTCGCTTGCATACACCGCCGAGCAATTGGCACGCCGCGATCAGAGCATCTGGACCAAGGTGCAGGCTATCTTGGCACCCACGCAGTTCGTACTGTTTGTGATTAGCGCATACCTTGTTTTTCAGGCGTGGCACACACAGCGCGGGTACGAAATCGCCACACTCAGTATCATCCTCAAGATTGCCATTTTGTGGGTCATCACGATTACCGGCATGATCTGGGAGAAAGAAATCTTTGGTCACTATTTTTTAGCCAAAGAATTCTACTGGGAAGATGTAGGAAACTTAGTCGCGATTGTGACACACAATATGTACTTTGTGGTGCGCTATCTCGGCTGGAGCGATGATGCCATCATGGCCACCATGCTCTGTGCGTATGCAACGTATCTCATCAATTGTGCGCAATTCGTGCGCCGTGGCATCATGGCGGGGCAACAACGTCGTCAAGCCCAACGGGGTTACTAACATGGAACACACCGCTGCCGTGGTTATTTCTGCGGTCAACACCGTAGCAATCCAAGAAGTTTCATTGACTGCACTGGCTCCTCACGAAGTCGCCGTGCAGACCATCTATACATCGATTAGTGCCGGCACAGAACGCATGCTGATGGCGGGGCAAATGCCCCATCCGATGCTCCAGTTTCCTGTGATTCCTGGCTATGAAACAGTTGGGCGGATTTGTGCGGCAGGCAGCGAGGTACCAAATGGTCTCATCGGTCAAACCGTCTATGTGGGCGGAGCACGCTGCTACGAAGGAGTGAATCCTGCGTGGGGTGGGCAAGCCCGCCGGCTCCACATCGACCACCGCCGCGTGATTCCACTCGATGGTATAGAGCCTGCCCACGGCGTGCTGTTGGCACTAGCCGCCACCGCCATGCATGGCGTTGATGTGGCTGGCGAACTCCACGGCAAACGCCTGCTCGTAATTGGACAAGGACCAGTGGGACAACTTGCGGCCCGCATCGCCTTGTTGCGTGGCGCCGAAGTAAGCGTGGTCGACAAAAACCCACTACGGCTGACACATGCACGAGCAACCACCTGCTACGATGTATCAGTGGTACCACTCAGCGAACAGACCAACACCCCCTATGACATTATCATCGAAGCAAGTGGGAGCATGCAGGCACTGCAGAGCTGTTTGGCACGCCTAGCACCCAATAGTGTGATTGTGCTCCTTGGCTACTACGATGAAATTCGTATTCCGTATATGCCGCTCTTTTTGGCACAGGCCAAAGTGCTGACTGCCAAAGAATGGGCACCAGGCGATTTAGTGCGTTGCCGCGACTTAATTGCTTCGGGGGAACTCAATGTGGGGACCCTACTCACACACACCGGATCAATCAGTGATATCCAGGCTGCCTATGATATCGCGCTCCATGATGAGCGTTGCCTTAAGCTGTTGCTGACCTGGCCGTCAGCCTAGAAACGAAGGTACCCATGGCACCACGTATGCTGGCAATTTATGGAAAAGGCGGGATGGGCAAGAGTTTCTTTACCTCCAACCTGACATCACGTCTCACGTTTGATGGACACCGCGTACTTCAGTTGGGGTGTGACCCCAAACACGACTCGTGTAATACGGTCTTTGCCGGACGCTCACTGCCGACACTCGGCGAACAGTGGCGCCTCTACAAAGAGCAAGGGCGTGAAGATGAATTGAGCGTGGGCGATGTGATTTATCGCAGCGAGCTCAAACCTGGCTACGTCCTGTATGGCTGTGAACTCGGTGGTCCAGAAGTCGGGCGTGGATGTGGCGGTCAGGGCATTTCGTCGGGATTCAAAACACTCGAAGGGCTCGGTCTGAGCAAGTGGAATCTCGATTATGTGGTAATGGACTTCTTGGGTGATGTGGTGTGTGGTGGGTTTGCCACGCCACTGGCGCGCTCACTCGCTGAGCACGTCATCATCGTGGTCGGCCACGATCGACAGTCACTCTATGCGGCCAACAACATCGCCAAAGCTGCCAGCTACTTCCGTGAAATGGGTGGCACTACGTCGATTCTCGGGCTGGTGATCAACCGTGATGATGGGAGCGATACCGCTGATACGTATGCGCGCGCGGTCGGATTACCCATTTTGGCACGCATCCCACTGAGCCGCAAAGTACGCGAATTAGCGGATGCCTGTAAATTGGCACTCGAAGATGAACAATTTGATGCGATATTCACTGATCTCGCACAACGCATCGCTACCAACAGTATTCCACCGTGTACCGACTATACCCCACTTGAATATCATGATTTCTTGCGCGTCTTTGGTGCCGAAGAGCCCGAAGGCAAACCGGAATCAGCGAGCAAGGACGAACTCTTCAAGGGGACAAGTGCCAGCAAGGGCATTCCCATGTTGTCGTTGACCCCGTCCATCATCCCACAAGTACAGACGAGTGACCCCGTGCAACTCAAAGTGAAACAGGTGATGGAATCAATTGGATTGTATGTGACTGATTTGAGCCGTAGTGAACAAGAGGGCGTCACTGTGACCTCCGGGTCTGTTGAGATTCGCCTCGGTGCGGTTGATGACATTGACAGCAAGGCGGCGTTCTTGTCGGCACTACGACGTTCAGGTCAGATATTTAGTTATGTCGATTTGCGTGAAATGGATGCACCGACCTATCGATAGGAGTCAACGATGACCGTAGACCCCAAACAACTGCATCATGTGCTGGTTGACATGATGAAAGTCAAACGTCCACCAGTGGCAATTACCTACTGCCGAACTGCCATCCCTGCGGGATATGAGCCAGTGCAGGTGGTGGCTTGTGGCATCGTACGCGAAGCAGAAAGTGGCCGGCGTGTCTATGTGGATGCACACAATCACGACTGCTACGTGGGGTTATGGCATCTCGGGTTGCTCCCCAAGGCGGCACCACTCATCACCGAAGGTGAGTATTTGACGATGGCGCAGGGATTTTTTACGCCGGAAGCCGCCAAACGCAACAAAGCACAAAGTGAACGGCTCGCTGATGGGAGCATCATCGCCCTTGCAGCAGCCCCGCTCAACGATGTCCCCGAAGGGGTGACCATCGATTCCGTCATCATCGTGACCGATGCACTCCACGCCATGCAAATCGCAGGTGCCGCATCGGTGCGCGAGGGCGAGTTCCCAATTGGTGAGGTTGGCCCATCTGCGTGTGCGTCGATATTTGCCACTCCCATCAACAAACGCAACAGCGTCTTTGCAACGGGAGATGGTGGTGGTCGGATGCACAACCGGCTAGCCCCAGGTGAATTGTTTGTGACTATCCCAGCACATCACTTTCAGCATGTGCTGGATCTCATGGCAAATTTCCGCTTTGATCCGGCCAAAATGCGTGAGCTCATCATGCCGTCGCATGCCCCAGCAGGTATGGCAGCAGGGGAACCCGTAATAAGAAGCTCATAGTGGCAACACGTGAAGCGATACAGTGGATGGGAAGGAGAGTACAGGTATGGGATCAGGGATATCAACGTCAGGGTTAGTGTTGTGTTTTATCCCGCTCGCGCTCGTGATTGTGGGGTTTGTGGTAGCAGCGTATTACACCAATCGTCAAGCTACTGACACCTATGCACGTATCGACCCCGCAACAGTGCAAGACGAGTAAAGAGCAACGAAGAATGGGGAATCCACCCCATTCTTTGTATGCGCTGTAGTATCTATTCTGTACGACATCAGGCAAAAGGAGTGATAATGAGTAATATTATCCCACTTGCGAATTCGTCCCAGACGACGACCCAGCCATGCAAATTACATCCACAGTCCATGTGTCCAGCCTTTGGTTCACTACGCATATTGACTCGTATTGAAGGGTCGCACCCCGTCATGGCCACCGATACCGGCTGTTTATACGGGTTGACTTTTGTGACACATTTTTATGGAGCGAGTAAGTCGATAGTGGCACCGCAACTCGGTACTGCTGAGCTGATGAGTGGTCAAGTAGTCGAAGGAACTCGTGCTGCCATAGAAGTGGCAGCCAAAGAGCCAGGTGCACGCCTGATTCCCGTGGTATCCCTCTGCGTTGCTGAAACTGCCGGCATGCCCGAAGAGCTCTTACCCCGTAAAATTGGCGATGCAGAAGTGGTGCTGGTACGTGTCCCCGCATATGCGATTCATTCACACCCCGAAGCCAAAGATATTGCGGTGGCTGCCCTGCTCAACCGCTTGGCTGAACGCGAAGGGCATGTCAATAGCAAAAGCGTAGTGCTCCTCGGCGAAGTATTCCCCGCAGATCCGCTGATGATTGATGCTATTTTGCGGCGCATGGGCGTCAGTGAAACCATCTTTCTTCCAGGACGCTCCATTGACGACTTCCGCCGAGCTGGCCGAGCAGGTGCCCTTGCCCCACTCCACCCCTTTTACAAGGAAAGTATTAACATGGCACGGAACTGGGGCATGCCGGTAGTCGGTGGTGCTCCCGTGGGCATCACTGGCACTTATGCCTGGCTGAAGAGTATCGGCAACAGCCTCGGGCTTGATCCAGTGCTCGTGCAACAAGTGGCTGATGAAGAGCGCGCCAAAGCAACGGCGCTAGTCGCTGAACGCCCACTCAACGGTCGCGTAATGGTCACCGGCTATGAAGGCACCGAATTAGCCTATGCCCGTATGCTCGTCGAAGCCGGTGCCGAGGTACCGTATGTATCGACGAGCATCGGTCAAGACCCACTCGTGCTCCCCGACGAACTATGGTTGAAAGCCCATGGAACCAAAGAAGTCATCTACCGCAAAGCACTCGAAGAAGATGTGGCGGCCATTGACCGCTATACACCTGACCTGGTCTTTGGCACCACACCACTGGCAAGTGTTGCCAAAGAACGCGGCATCCCAGCAATGTACTTCACTAATCAACTCGCCTCACGCCCTTTTTTCCTGACTGGTGGTATGGCTGCCACTATCGAATTCGTGGCTGGGGTCTTGAACAAGGGTGAACGCTACAAGTGGATGCAAGAGTTCTTTACGACAGCTGAATAAGGAGTTCAGTGATGCCCCCAACGATTATTCGTGATTTGTCGGATACCAGTGGCTATTGGGCGGCAGTGTGGAGCATGTGCCCCATGCCCGATGTGCATGTCATCTGTGATGCCCCCGTCGGGTGTTTTAATTTGGTGGGGACGGCAGTGCCCGACTACACCGATGCCGTACCTCACATCGAAAACCTGACGCCAGCCACGATGACCGAGCAAGAAGTCGGTGGCAAAGGGACCCAAGACAAAGTTAAGTGGACATATGACAACTTGGCAGCCCAAGGGGTGCTCACCAACAAACACGTCATCGTCGTGTCGACAGCCGAATCGGAGATGATTGGCTCCGATCATTCAGCCCTCGTCAAACAGCTCGGCGTCGGTACACGCTTTTACTACAGCAATTCACTCGCCGAAGACGAATGGGCGGGGCGTGACCGCGTCTTACGCTGGTTGTGGGATGAATACGGCGCCACTCAGAGTGCCGGGATTACCACTATTCCCACAGCGGTCAATATTATTGGGCCCACCTATGGATGTTTTAATGCACCCTCAGAACTAGCCGAAATCAAACGCATGATTGAAGGTGCTGGTGGCACAATCAACATCGTCTACCCCTACGAAACCACACTCAGCGACACCCCACGTCTGGCTGCCGCAGCAGTCAATGTGGTGCTCTACAAAGAGTTTGGCAAGGGATTGGCCAACGACCTCGGCAAACCAATGTTGTATGCACCGTTTGGCATGCAAGACAGTATTGCGTTTATTCGTGAGTTGGCTACCCACCTCGGTACCAGTGCGCAAGCCGAAGCCTTTATCCGCAATGAGAAACGAACCACGCTCCAAGCAGTATGGGACCTCTGGCGTGGACCACAGGGTGACTGGTTTGGGACACTCGATATGGGTGTGGTTGCCGGACTTTCGCATGCCGAGGGAATTGTCCGCTTCTTGGGCGACGAAATGGGTATGAAAGTAACGTTTGCGGCAGCCCGACCACGGCGTCCTGGTGATTATGACAACGAGGCCATCCGACAGCACATCCACAAACGGGCACCATCGTTTCTGTTTGGCTCGATGAACGAACGCATCTACTTGCGCGAAGCAGGGAGTAAATACACCAACTTTATTCCAGCCGCCTTCCCAGGACCTGCAGTACGCCGTGCCGTGGGGACGCCCTACATGGGGTTACGTGGATGCGTCTATCTCTGCCAAGAAGTCGTCAATCGCCTGTATGACGGATTGCTTAATTTTCTACCAGTGGATGCAGCTTACGCTGCGCTGCGCTCTCCGGCAGCAGCAGTTGCCACCGACAGCCACGGTAATATTCCCTGGACGAGTGATGCACGTGCATTGCTTGATAGCGCCCTCGAAAAACTCCCCTACTTGCCACGCATCTCAGCATCACGACAGCTCCAAATGTCAATTGAAGGTCTGGCACGGCAACGTGGACAAAACGAAGTCACTCGTGAACTCGTCGAAGCCGGGCTCGCTGAACATCGACAATAATCCGTCCACCCCGTCACTCCTCCCACACACTTCACGTGTGTGGGAGGAGAAGTGTATGACTTGTGATGTGTCATCCCTCATGGTGTCATGTGCGCACCGAGCGCACATGGTACAATTTGAAAAAACGGAGGCACACACGATGATGCAACAGGCACTCACACTCGTCCAACAACGGATTACGCATGCGGCAATGGCCGCAGGACGCCCCCCACAGCAGATTCGCCTGATTGGTGTCAGCAAGACGCACCCCGCATCAGTGGTGGCAGCAGCACATGCTGCAGGATTACATGATTTCGGCGAAAATCGCGTCCAAGAAGCCGAAGGCAAAATCACCGAATTAGCAGCGCTACGCCACCAAATGACGTGGCATTTAATTGGGCATTTACAACGCAACAAAGCCAAACGCGCCGTGCAACTCTTTGACTACATTCACTCTGTTGATAGTATTGAGCTCGCACAGAGCATTAGTCGGCATACAATCGAACTCGGCAAGACGCAGAGCAACATATTGCTTCAGTGCAACATATCAGGTGAAGTCAGCAAAGAGGGTATTGATGCACGTGGCTGGGAAACAGCGCGCGACATACGCATGGCACTGGTACAGCTGGTCCAACAGATAGCACAGCTCCCCGGCATCACAATATGCGGATTGATGACGATTGCCCCATACAGCGATGATCCTGAACACGTGCGTCCCGTCTTTGCGTCACTACGCATGTTGCGTGACATGTTGAGAGAGGTCTGCCCACAACACCCATTCACCGAACTTTCGATGGGGATGAGTGGCGACGTGGATGTCGCCATCGCAGAGGGTGCGACCATGGTACGCGTCGGGCGCGCCCTCTTTGGTGAACGCCCAACACCGGGGAGTCCATCGTGAGTAGCGACCACGATATACGCATGCTTATTGGGCAGGCGTCTCTCGTCTACGAACGTCTCAGCGGGAGTTACAGCGCACAGCAACTCGACCCGTTCCGCATTGAACGGCGCATCGAGACATGGCAACATGCAATTGCAACTGCGAGTGACATTGAATGGCAGAGCTATTTGACGCGCAACGGGTGGGGCCAACCTCAACTCGTGACGCTGTGTTGTGACACCAGCTATGTAGCACACCTCGATGAGCTACCCAGCTGGGGACGCATTCTCACCGATGTCTGGGACGCCGTAGTCACCAACGATCAGCTCAGTCACGCACAGCAATTTGTGCCACATGCATCGGTACACGCACTAGCAGTGGTTACCCCCTTTGTGAACTGGCTGACCAGCAATCTCAGCGTTGCCCATACACCAGACCACATCTATGCCTGGGTGTTGCCCCGGTTGGTCACGCTCGCCGATGACGCAGTACGCATCTGGGCGGCACAGCGTGCCATGCGGGGAGCGATTCCGAGTCGGGTGCATGCCTTAACCCCACTCCTCAACGACGATGTGTGGCGTCAATTTGCAAGCGAGCATGCGTGGCTCATGCGCATGCTTGCCACGACTGTGGCAGATCTTGCAGCAACGATTACCGCAGCGGTCACCCACCTGAGCCGTGATTGGCTCGCGCTGCGCCAACACTGTGGCATGCAGGGTGCAACTCCCCAAATTTGTGGATTTGCTGATGCCCTGCCCATCTACCACCAGGTGGGTGGTATCACCATTCTACTTGCGCAACAACAAATTACGTATGTGCCACAGCCAGCGCCACAAAGCGATGTACTGGCACACATCACGACGTGGCTCAACCGTCGCGGCGCCCAAATCCCCATCAAGTTCCCTGCACGCGTCGTGCACGAGGATGCCCATTGGATCGCACTGCCACCTACCGTCGATCCCGCACACGATACCATGCCCCAGATTGCCTATGCCCTCGGCAGCCTCGCTGCACTTTGCAATATGTGTGGCATCGCGCAACTCACCAGTGATGCAATTCTGACCACCGCGCACGATATATGGGTGCTCGATGCGAGTATGGTTGCTGCAGTCGACACGACATCGCTCGCACATTGCATTGTGGGGGAGCAGCGCACACCCGGGTATGCACATGTCTGGCCCACGAGTTTAGCACCCCAGACAACCCACCCACGCCCGTGGCTGGATCGGTATGTCGACGATACACTGGCGGGCTACCAACACACCAGTGATGCCGTGTTGCACCGTGCGCGTGATATCATTCATGCCCTTTACAGCCAACCACCATTCCCGCAACGGGTCGCGTTTACACCGAGTCCCAAAGGGTATCAGCTCTTGCCATCACTGTACGATTTTGCACGTGTACGTGATGGATTCGATGCAAGTATGGTACTCGCACAAATCCTAGGTACGGTTCCCGTACAAGTCAACAGTCATATCACCGAACGCGGCATCATTGATGCCTGTGGACGCATGCGCATGCCACACATCTACCAATCAAGTGACTACACTAGCATCATTGCGCGCTTGAGTGAGATGACGCGTTACACGCAACTCTGGCATGCAGCACAACTCCACCTCGCACTAACACCCTGCCACGATACACCTGACGGGCGGGCGCCCTGGTTGACCAAACAAGTCACCACCTACACGAGCGAACAACTCGGTGGTGAAGCGTTACAACTGATTGCGACTATTGTGGCCAATCAGGTAGCGATGCCAACCGGGTGTACGTGGTTTGTCTTGCCACATGACAATCATGCCCGTGGAGTCGAATATGCGGATGCCGGTTTAATCAATGGGGTCAGCGGGATTGCACTTGCATTAAGTGCGCTGAGCACACTCAGTAACGATGATATTACGATACAGACCGCTGCCCGTGGTTTTTTCCACGCGATTAGTTTGTTGCAGAGTCAACCACATCAGGTGGGTGGTGTCGGCTATGCAATTGCGTTGGCAGCCCCCATGCTCAAATTACCGCATCTCTGTGACGTATTGTGGAAACAAGTCAAAGAAATGAATCTGCCACACATGTATGCCCAACCAGCCGCAGATGCGGTGCATGGTGTGGCGAGTACGGTGATTGCGTTTATTGCACTCCATCGTGTCGAGCCATTGCGTGGCTGGCAAATGCTGGCCCTTGCAGCAGGTGAGCGCCTATTGCAGCTAAGGCAACGCAATCCACAGAATGAACGCATTTGGGCCGGGCAACAGCTTTCGTTGGGAGGCTTTGGGAGTAGTGGCATCGCCCTCGCACTTACACGCCTCTACGAGTTAACCCAAGATTTTCGGTTTTTACGGGCTGTCTATGATATCGTGCAACATCAAGACCGATTCTACGATGAGGCACACGGTGGCTGGGCAGATACACGCACCCAACCTGCCACCTATCCACTCACATGGTGCCATGGCACCCTTGGGCCAGGTATGGTGCGCTTGGTACTACAAAGCCACGACCGCAGTGGTCACCCATCTGCACCATTGCGTGCGTTGCTCGACGGTATCGATCACGCAGGCATGCATGAAGGTGATGGATTATGCTGCGGAATGGCTGGGAGCATTGATTTTCTCTTGAGCGTATCACGCGAATTCCATCAGCCCTATTACGCAGAGCGCGCATCGTACTGGGTCACACAAATGATTACTCGTGCCCATGAGCGTGGTGGCTACGTGACTGCCACCGGCTTTCCGGGGATATACGATCAACCTGCACTCATGCAAGGCAGTGCCGGTATTGCCTATCAGATTGCGCGGTGCGCCTACCCACGCCTCTTCCCCTCACTCCTTTGGTATGGATTACCACCTATCAATCAGACATCGTGATACCATAGGAGTCATGCACATCGCAGAGCAAGGACTACGCCCATGACGGAATCATTTGCACAAGAGCTCGAACGCTTGGCCGATGAACAGTTGCGTGACGAAACCGACACCGCCCGCCGACAACGGTGTTCGCGTGTCTGTGATATTGCAGTCGAGGGTGGGATTGTGAGTGGTGCCGATTTTTATCATGCGGCAGTCGTGTTGTTGCATGGTGAAACACCCGAAGAATTCGCCACTGCGTTGCATTTTGCACGCACTGCAGCCAATCAGGCCGAACCAAGGGCGTGGTCGGTGATTGCGGCCACCTGGGATCGGCTGCTCATTGCAAAACGACGACCACAACGATTTGGGACGCAGTTTGTAAAAATAGACGGAACATGGTCGCTCGGCGCCGTGGATGCATCAATCACAGACGCCGAGCGGGCGTTTTATGCGGTGCCACCCCTGTGGGTGCAACAAAAAAATGCCGAATTACTCCAACGTCGCGACGAATCACGCTGACGGGCTGTCGCCTTCTTCACGCAAAATGTAGCCAACCCCACGCACGGTGTGAATCAGGCGGGGCTCATTGTGTGCTTCGAGTTTTTGGCGCAAATAGCGCACATAGACTTCAATGATATTGCTCTCGCCCCCAAAATCATAGCCCCACACACGATCATAGATGATGTCACGGGTCAGCACTTGCTGAGGATGCCGCATAAAGAGTTCGAGCAGTTCATACTCTTTGGCCGTTAATTCGATGCGGCGCCCATTAATCGATGCCTCGTGCGCTGCGACGTCCATTTGTATGGGCCCATAACGTAGTGTGGAGCCGGAATTTCGCCCTTGGACACGGCGCAACTGGGCCTTGATGCGCGCAAGTAACTCTTCGAAGGCAAATGGTTTGACCAAATAATCATCGGCACCGACCTCAAGCCCTTGGACACGATCCGGGACCGCATCACGGGCGGTAAGCATGATGATTGGCACATCAGAGGCGGTACGAATGCGCCGCGCCACCTCGAACCCATCTAGCTTGGGCAGCATGATGTCGAGCACAATCACATCGGGTGGCCGCTCGCGCGCAGCAATCAAGGCAGCCTGCCCGTCTGCGGCAGTTTCCACCACAAAGCCTTCGAAACTCAGGCCACGCCGCAAATACCCGGAAATCTCTGGCTCGTCTTCGACCACCAATATTCGTTGCGACATGTTACCACCCTTTCTCGTATCCTCGTCCGTGGCAGCTGCTCCTATGGTACCAAATCAGTGGACATCCATTGTGCATACATGCCAGGGCCGAGCGGCACCACACTACCACCCGTAACCGCTTGTGCTTGCACAATGTCACGTGTGGTTGTCAATAACCAACGCCCATCACTACTCCACGGAGTAAATGATTCACCATCGAAATAACGCAACACATCAATCATGCTGTCGTTTGGCGTAAATGTTGATAGCACACGCACAGTACCACTCGTCACATCGATGACCTCCCAGCGAAGTTGCGTATCATCGACCACGGTCAACGTAGCGAGCATGCGCGCATCGGGTGACCACCACGCCGTCAGTGGCTGGTTGGTCGCAATTGTGTCGAGTTGCCCGTTACGCCAAATACGTAACTCGCGTGCGTCACCCCGAGACACGATATATGCGAGTTGTGCACTCTGTGGTGCGGGCAACAGCCGAATAGTCGCTAGCCCTTCATCGACAATATCGACGTGAATCCCATCCCGTTGTTGATAGCGAATCACCGCCTGCGATGTCGATAACTGGTCATTGATGCCGGCATCAACCACATAGTAGTACCCGTTGCCCGTATCATCCCACTGTGCTGACTGAAAATCACCGACGTCGCTGTGCGATACCACGATGCGTTGTTGTGCAACATCGTACACCCCAAGTAACCCACCATCACGCCCGAGGCGACCAAGTCGCACCAGCACGGCATCGCTGGTGGGCGACCAATCCATGAATGTCAGTGCACCGTGCGCCACTTTGATGGCAGGTTGCGTCCCATCACTTGCGACCACCATGACCGCATCTGCCGTGGTCGCGAATGCCAGATACTGACCGTTGGGTGACCAGTGAATCATGCGCGGGATGGCATCATCGGCACGATATACGTCGATGAGTGTGCCATCCGCCAAGACGAACACACTCAACACAACCTGCGCTGCATCGTGACGCAGATAGGCTATGCGCATGCCGTCGGCAGACACCACGGGGAGTGTCGCAACTTCGGGAACGGCATCGCGGCGGAGTACACGTGTATATCCGTTGTGGTGGAGCTGGAGCTCTCCCTCAGCGGTAATTGCCACCCAGTCTGGAATCAACGATGATGCAGTGGTCGCAGTACGGGTCGGATACAACACCAACAGCCAGATGACGGCAACCACCGCCACGGCCACTATTGAACTCATGACTGCAATAAAAATACTCAGGTAACGCTGGAGCATGACACCCTCTCCATATCAACCACTTGTGAGTATACACAGCGTGGATGGGAAATAGATGAGAGGAGGTATGATACATGGGCATAGATATCGCGATGTGAGGTACAAAAATGACTACCGTACTGCTCCATGCCTACCCGCTCAACCAGCACATGTGGCAACCACAACGAGATGTACTCGCCCCATTTGGGCCAGTGATTGCCCTCGACTACGCAGGGTTTGGCACATCACATTGGGAAATCTCGCCACGTACACCGCGGCGTATTGACGATGTGGCACAGCACATTCTGACCGAACTCGAGCACCGCGGGATTGACCAGTTTGCCGTGGCCGGATTATCGATGGGGGGCTACGTAGCACTCGCCATGTGGCGCCTGGCAGCCGCACGCATCCGTGGCATTGCGATTTGCAATAGCCGCGCGCGTGCTGACGATGATGCCACCAAAGCGGTACGCACACGCAACGCCGAAATTGCACGCACGAGTGGGGCTGCGGCAATTGCCGATATCATGATGCCTCGCTTGCTTTCGCCATATGCAACTGCAGATGTGGTGACACAGGTCCGCCAAATGGCACTCCAAGCGTCACCTGCGGCACTGGCCAATGCAATGGAAATGATCCGTGATCGCCCTGATGCAAGCACACTCCTAGCACAGATACAGGTGCCTAGTCTCGTGATTGGTGCAACAGACGATCCAATCATCAGTGTCGCAGAAAGCCATCATGTGGCAACGCAACTCCCCGATGCGCAGTGCGTGATTCTGCAGCAATGTGGGCATATCAGCAATCTCGAACGCCCACAGGCATTCAACGACGCACTCACTCACTGGATGATGCGGGTTTCCGACTACTCGGCATGATGTGGCAACGGCACAAACGTAGCCATGTAGTCGTCGATACTCTCAGCACGGCGAATCATGTGTAGCTGACCATCTTGGGTATGCAAGATTTCACCACAACGCAGTTTCCCGTTGTAGTTAAAACCCATGGCACGCCCATGTGCACCGGTATCATGAATCACGAGCGTGTCACCGACATCAATCGGGGGTAATAGACGGTTAATGGCAAATTTGTCATTGTTTTCACAGAGCGACCCTACCACGTCGTATGTTGCACTGGCTGGGTGTGTCTCTTTGCCAAGTACGCTGATATGATGATAAGCGCCGTACATCCCCGGTCGCATCAGGTCGGCCATTGATGCATCGACGCCGATGTAGTTGCGATAGGACGTTTTGACGTGGCGCACTTGTGTGACCAACATACCGTATGGGCCGGTAATGACGCGACCACACTCCATCACAATCCGAGGTGGGCGCATCCCTGAAGCCACGATATGACGCTGGAACGCACGCTCTACGCCGGCCGACACCTGTTCGAGGTCCACGGGTTGGTCATCGGGGTGGTACGGAATTCCGATGCCACCACCCAAATTAATATACTCAAACTCAATGCCAGTGCGTGTATGAACTTCGTGTGCCACATCGAAAAGCATTTCCGCAGTGGCCACAAAATAATCCGCGTTGCGCTCATTGGATGCCACCATGGTATGGAGCCCAAAGCGCGTCGCACCAAGCTCCTGTGCCCGCAAATATCCGTGGGCAAGTTGGTCACGCGTCACACCAAATTTTGCTTCAGCAGGACGCCCAATGATGGGATTCCCGTCACGTGCTGCTCCCGGATTATAGCGAAACGAAACCTGCGCTGGCAGAGCAACATGATGCTGATCTAGCCAGTCGAGATGCCCGATATCATCGAAATTGATGTGTGCATCGAGCTTGAGCGCCATGCGGTATTCGTCGAGTGGCGTGTCATTGGAAGTAAACATGATGTCATCACCACGGGCGCCGAGTTGTGCCGCCATGTACAGCTCGGTAAACGAGCTGCAATCGAGACCACCACCTTCTGACAAAATAATCTGCAAAATAACCGGATTGGGCAACGCTTTGACGGCAAAGTAGTTGCGGAAATCAGGCGCCCACGCAAATGCAGCCCGCATCTGGCGCATCGCCTGACGGATGCCAGTCTCATCGTACAAATGAAAGGGGGTGCGGAACTGTGGTGTGGCGCGGGTAATCACATGTGAGGCAATTGGCAGTGGTTTGTGCGTGTGATTCATTGGTGCTCTCTCTGACGAACAGCTACGGTATCATCGGTATCATGACCAGCCAATGGCAACGTGGTATATTCGCTTGCCATGGGGACAGGTGAATTGGGACTCAGTGATGGGCGTGAAAACCCCTCACCGAGGACTTCGAGGGCCTCACCCACAATCACAAATGCCATAGGGTCGTGTGTGGCAATAATTTCTTTGATAATCCCCATTTCACTACGGGCGACCGCACACACCAAAATGGTGCGTGCTTTACGCGTATAGGCACCACGCCCGTCGAGCAATGTCACACCACGCCCAAGCTCAGCAAACACATCGCGCACAATTGCATCAGCAGCACTCGTGATAATGAAAAGTTGGCGTGACCCTTTGCCCGCAGCCAATGTGGCATCAATGACCCGCGTGGCGATGAATGCGACCAACAGTCCATACAATGTTTTGTCGGGACCATAGACAAAAAATGCCCCGAGCAAGATAGCTGCATCCACAAACAAAATGACTCGACCAGGAGCCACACCCCAGCGACGCTCAACGATGCGCGCCACAATATCGGTACCACCCGTGGTTCCTCCTGCGCGGAGCACTAATCCAACACCAATACCGTCGAGCAGGCCACCATACAGGCTATAGAGCAGCGGATCAGTCGTGATGACAGGCACAAATGGGGCCAAGTAGTCGATACCGAGTGCCAGCAAGAGCGTTGCATAGATAGTCCGCAACGCAAAGTTGAGCCCACCTAATGCCCGCCACCCAAAGATGAAGAGGGGAATGTTAAAGGCAATCACCAAGATGCCCACGGGGAGCCCAAGGATACTGTTGAAGATAATGGCAAGGCCAGTCACACCACCTGATACGACCTGGTTGGGCACCAGAAACGAACGGGCTGCCGACGCAGCCAACAGCGCGCCCACCGTGAGCAACAGGTAATCCCAGATAAGCAGACGCATACGGTGTGGCATGAATCGATTCCATCAAATGGCGCCATGTGCGCCTGTATTATCTCGGCATATTATCGCATATTCACGCATTGTATGGCACATCGAGTATCGCATTGCTACAATGGTGCAGTATGATGAAACATATCAAGGAGGAACCATGCAGACCATCACACACCAACATGCAGCCACTACCGCGGCCGCGCAGCGCATCGCCACTCACATCGCCCGCACACCCGTCGCGCGGCATCATCCCCTCAGTCACCATTGTCATGCTGACGTCTGGATTAAACAGGAATATTTGCAACATACCGGCTCATTCAAACTCCGTGGGGCGCTCAACGCCGTGCTCTCGCTGACGCCCCAGCAACGCCGCAACGGCGTGGTTGCGGCTTCGTCGGGGAATCACGGGGCGGCGGTGGCGTATAGTGCACGATTGGCACACTGTCGCGCCATCATTTTCGTACCCGAACACGCCTCGCCCGTCAAAATCGCCGCCATGCGCGCGTTGGGTGCCGAAGTCCACCGCATTGGCGATGATAGTGTCATCAGCGAGGGGGCAGCACGTGCCTACGCAGAAGCGCATCAGTTGCCGTATGTTTCACCCTACAACGACGCAACGATTATGGCTGGTCAAGGCACATTGGGACTTGAGATGCTCGCACAAATTCCGCTCCTCAACACGATCGTGATTGCGGTGGGCGGTGGTGGGTTGATTGGTGGAGTCGCAGCAGCCGTCAAAGCCACACATCCCCATGTACAGATTATTGGCGCATTCCCACAGCATTCCGCCGTGATGGTCGAATCAGTGCGCGCTGGGCACATCGTCGACATTCCCAGTGACGACACGTTGTCGGATGGCACTGCAGGCGGTATCGAAGCCGACAGCATCACCTTTGCCAACTATCGGGCACTCGTGGATATGAGTGTACTGGTGAGTGAACACGAAATCGCACGTGCCATGATCGACTACATCGATAGCACACACCACCTCATCGAGGGTGCTGCCGGGGTGGCGCTGGCCGCCACACAACGCCTAGGCACCGCCTTACGTGGGCGCGTGGTGGGAGTGGTGGCCTGCGGTGCCGGCATTGGCGTCTCACGACTCATGGATGCCGCACACCTCATTACCGATTAACCAGGAAGCGCGCGAAACCCTTTACCAAAGACTTCTACAGCTTCACCGACCACCACGAATGCCTTGGCATCAGTGCTTGCCACCAACGCCGTCAAACTGGGGACTTCACTACGGGTCATTACACACAACAGCATGGCACGCTCTGCCCCCGTGTAGCCCCCTTTGGCCGCAATCACGGTCACGCCACGATTGAGCGTTTTGAGTACGGCATCACTGACCGCCTGCGGTTGGTCGGTAATGATAAAGACTTGATTCATGCCACTCCCCAGCGAAAGCACCGCATCAACGGCACGACTCGCTACAAAGCTGACGAGTATGGCATAGAGGATTTTTTCGGGACCATAGATGACAAATGCGACCGCATATATGATGCCATTCATTAGCAGCGCACTCCGTCCTGGTGCAATCCCAAAGCGGAGCTCGAGCAACCGTGCCACGATATCAAAGCCACCGCCCGTGCTCCGTGCCCGAAAAATCAGTCCACCGCCTACTCCAGCCAATAACCCGCCGTACAAACTGTACAAGAGCGGATCTTGGGTGACCGCGCCCAGATAATTGGCGGAGTATTCCAGCAAAAACGACATCACCGCAATCGTGTAGAGGGTGCGCAATGCAAAACGCCATCCACCAAGATAGCGCATACTGATGAGGAGTAGTGGGATATTGATGACTGCAACGACAATACCGATTGGTAGCTGAAAGAAACTATTGGTGATGATGGCGATACCGGTGACACCACCCACCACCACTTGATTGGGGATCAGAAATATGCGCGTCCCAATTGCGGATATTGCGGCACCTGCACTCATCAGCACAATATCCCATAGAATCGGCCACAACCAGCGCCAAAATGTGCGAATGCGTTGCATTACTGCCATCCTCTCGTTGCGATTCGTGTCTGTACGTTATAATACAGAAAAGCGTGCGAGGTGTACACATGATTCGGATACTTCCCCCTGCCATTGCAGCTCAAATCGCCGCCGGTGAAGTCGTCGAACGCCCGGCCTCGGTCATCAAAGAACTCGTCGAAAACGCCATCGATGCTGGCGCAACCACCATTACAGTCGAAATTCGTGGTGGTGGCATCACTGAGATGATTATCCGCGATGACGGGAGTGGGATTCCTGCCGATCAAATCGAAGTTGCGTTTGCACGCCACGCCACATCCAAACTCAGCAAAGCCGAAGACCTGTTTGCCATTCAAACACTCGGGTTTCGTGGGGAAGCACTACCATCTATTGCGGCCGTCGCACAGGTCAGTTGTACCAGTCGCACCAAAGACAGCGATCGTGCCGTCGAATTACGTATTGCAGGCAGCGAAATCCAAGACACCCGTTTTGTGGGGGCACCTGTTGGGACAACATTCCTGATTCGCAATTTGTTCTACAATCTGCCGGTGCGCCGTGAATTCTTGCGCTCACCAGGCGCAGAAACAGCCGCCATTAGTGCGGTTATGACGCATTACGCCTTGGCATACCCGCACATCCGCTTTACACTTGCCGTCGACGGCAAGCCGCGCCTAGCAAGTAG
>JBKCGB010000030.1:0-24998 GCA_046303375.1 Roseiflexaceae bacterium | reverse complement strand
ACTGCGTCAGCACATGACCAGTCGGCCACCGCAACAGTGGGAGACGCTGTTTGCGGTGCCTGACAGGGTACGGCTGGCAGTGGCGCATACCACCAGCGCACACATCGTCTTTTGTTTGCACCGTGGGCATGCCATGGGTGTGGGTGACGATGCCTGGGCGTTGGTGCCATTTACGGCCACGGTGCGTGCAGGGCGGCAGGACTGGGACGGCGCCGAAGTGCGCCCGCTCCGGGCACCACCAACGCCGGCAGGTCATCCGGATGCGTCACACCGCGTCTTGCAAGCGGCCACACTCGTCTGTACGCAGACGGTCACCGCTGCGCAACCAGCGCAACGCGCCTGGTTGTATGCGGCCGCACTCGAGTTGTTGGCTGGGCAGGACGTTTTTTTGTCGAGTGATTTGCGGCTCCCAGTGCGTGTCGTTGGTGAAATCGGTGATGTGCAGTTGTCAATCGATGATGATGGCGCAGATCTGGTTTTGCACAGCATCGTGCATACCGCACACGTGAGTCAGTTGGTCGATACACAACGCATCGTGCTCCCGTTTGCACCGAGCTGGTTGCTCAACGGGAGTACACTGGTCAATATCGGTGAATATACGCCCATGACAGAACACTTGCTCCAGACGCCGGTGATGCGGGTGGGAGCCGCTGATCGTGAGCGATTTGACCAGCGCTTGCGTGATTTGGTGATGCGTGTGCCGTTGTGTGGGTCGGCGTTGCGCTGGGACGAAATGCGCGTTGAGCCAGCACCACGAGTCATTTTGGGGGAGTGTGATGGGCAACTCAATGTCCAGTTAGTGTTTGGCTATGGTGAGCACGTGCTCCCATTTGATGCCGCCTTTCCGAGTACGGCTATCTTGCACGGGAGTGAAGAACTCCATCTCGTGCGCATCAATCGTGATATTGATGCAGAACGCGCTGCGAGCGCGGTCCTTGAGCAGTATGCGTTGCGCCTGCATGAAGACGGCACGTATCGGCCACGGCGGACGATGGCTGCCACCGATTTCATGCTCAAAGTCGTGGCTGCATTAGCAACCGAAGGCATGGAAGTCCAGGGCGAATCCGCCATTACTGCGGTGCACATGCGTCTCGACGCGCCACACATCACAGTCTCCGTGCAATCACACATCGACTGGTTTGATGTGGCGGCGGTCGTCAATTATGGCGATTTATCGGTGGATTTGGCGACCATTCGGCGCGCCGTGCTCAAACGTGAACGCTACGTGCTCCTCGCCGATGGTTCACTCGGTCTGGTATCGCACGAGTTGGCGCAACGCTTGGCTCCGCTCTTTGCGATGGGGCAGACCCATGATGCGACGATACGCTATGCAACAGCCCAAGTCGGTGTCGTCGAGCAGATCGTGCAAGAAGCGAGTGTGTCCAGCGTTGATAGCACATTCGAGGAACGGCGGGCGCGCTTGCGTCTGTTTGAGCACATTGAGCCACAGCCACTACCTGACGGCTTTCGCGGCTCGTTGCGCAACTACCAAAAAGCGGGCTACGACTGGCTCCATTTCCTCAATACCTACGGCTTTGGTGGCTGCTTGGCCGATGATATGGGGGTGGGGAAAACCATTCAAACGCTGGCGTTTATCCAGTCGATGCGTGAACGTGCCCCACAGGCGAACGCCATTTTGATTGTGATGCCACGCTCGATTGTCTACAACTGGCAACGCGAAGCGTCGCGCTTTACCCCCAATCTGCGCTTGTTGACGCATATCGACCAAGGGCGTAGCAAGGATACCGCCACCTTTGCGCAGTACGATGTGATACTCACCACCTATGGCACCATGTTGCGTGACATCGATATGCTGACCAGCTACCGCTTTCAGTACGTTATTCTCGATGAATCGCAGGCGGTCAAAAACCCGAGTGCTGAGACAGCGCGGGCGGTGCGCCGTCTGCAGGCCGAGCGCCGCTTGTCGTTGACGGGTACCCCCATTGAAAACAGTGCAGTAGAGCTGTGGTCGCAATTTGCGTTTCTCAATCCGGGGCTGCTCGGTAGTGCGGAAACCTTCCGTGAGACCTTTACCCGTGAGGGTGAAGGTCGCGACGAAGCGCTCAAACTGTTGCGCCGCTTGACCTTTCCCTTCATATTGCGGCGCACCAAAGATCAAGTCGCTCCTGATCTGCCGTCACGCACCGAACGGGTGCTGATGAACGAAATGGAGCCTGAACAACGTCGGCTGTATAATGCGCAACGTGACCACTATCGCGCCTTGTTGCTGGGCTTGATTGACAGCGCAGGTCCACAGCAGGCGCGCGTCAAAATGCTCGAGGGTCTGCTGCGACTCCGCCAAATTTGCAACCACCCGCGCTTGATTGACCCGAGTAGTGCAGGAGTTTCGGGCAAATTTGAATCGCTGCTCGCTACGCTCGAAGCGCTACAAGCAGCTGGTCACCGCGCCCTGGTATTTTCGCAGTTTGTGCAGATGCTCAGCTTGGTGCGCGCCGAGCTCGATGCGCGTGGGATTGCCTATGCTTACCTCGACGGGCGCACCCGCGACCGCCAGAGCATTATTGATGCCTTCCAGCGCGACAACCGGTATGCCTTCTTTTTGATTAGTTTGCGCGCTGGCGGCGTGGGGCTCAACTTGACGGCAGCCGACTATGTCATCCACGTCGATCCGTGGTGGAATCCGGCGGTGGAAATGCAGGCGACGGACCGCAGTCATCGTATCGGTCAGACTCGCCCTGTGATGGTCTACAAAATGGTGGTACGCGATTCAGTTGAGGAAAAAATTCTGCAACTGCAGGATCGCAAACGGGAATTGGTGCGTCAGCTTATCACACCCGAACGCGGCGGGCTCAAAACGCTCACCCGCGACGATGTGGAGCTTTTATTTACATAAGGAGAGATGACCATGGAACGTCCCAAGGTAAAAAAAGTCGTGTTGGCCTACTCGGGTGGTCTCGACACCAGTATCATTGTGCCGTGGCTCAAGCAAAACTACGGCAACCCGGAAGTGATTTGTTACTGCTGTAATATTGGCCAAGACGACGAGCTCGACGGGCTCGAAGCCAAGGCCATTGCAAGTGGTGCGTCGAAGTGTTACGTCGAGGATTTACGCGAAGTCTTTGTGCGCGATTACCTCTTCCCCCTCATCCAATCGGGAGCAACCTACGAGCGCCTGTACTTGCTGGGCACGTCAGTCGCACGCCCCCTGATTGCTAAGCGCCAAGCTGAAATCGCCTTGCTGGAGGGTGCTGATGCTCTTGCACATGGCTGCACTGGTAAAGGCAACGACCAGGTGCGTTTTGAGTTGACCTACATGGTGATTGCACCGCAACTCAAAGTGATTGCACCGTGGCGCGAATGGAACATTCGCTCACGCGAAGATGCCCTCGACTACGCCGCCGAGCACAACGTGCCCGTGTCGGCCACGCTCAAGTCGATCTACAGCCGCGACCGCAACATATGGCACATGTCACACGAAGGCGGCATCCTGGAGGATCCGTGGAACGAGCCCGAAGAAGAGATGCACACCTTGACGGTGTCGCCCGAGAATGCGCCTGATACGGCCGAATACGTGGAAATCGGCTTTGTAAAGGGCATCCCCACCAGCGTCAACGGTAAACAGATGGGACCAGTGGAGCTGCTCAGCACACTGAACAACATGGGTGCCAAACACGGTATAGGCCGCATTGACCTGGTCGAAAACCGTTTGGTGGGCATGAAGAGTCACGGCGTCTACGAGACTCCAGGTGGCACGCTCATCCGAGTGGCGCACCAGGCGCTCGAGCAGCTGACGCTCGACCGTGACACCATGCACTACAAAGACGTGGTCGCCAATCGCTACGCCGAGGTCGTCTACTACGGGCAGTGGTTTACGCCGTTGCGCCAGGCGTTGCAAGCCTTCTTTGATGTGACCCAACAGAACGTGACTGGCACGGCACGCATCAAGTTGTACAAGGGCAACGCGATGTTGGTGGGACGCAAGGCTGATAAGTCGCTCTTTAATCCCGACATTGCCAGCTTTACCATGAGTGCATCGTACAACCAGCAGGATGCCGAAGGCTTCATCAAGATTTTTGGTTTGCCCATGAAGGTACAGTCGTTGGTAGACGGGAAATAATGCGATGACAGCGGAATTTGGCTTGGCCCCCGGCTTTCGCACGGCGGCGACTGCCTGTGGCCTAAAAAAAACCGGTGCCCTCGATCTGATGATGGTGGTCGCCGATGCGCCGTGTAGCGCTGCCGGGGTCTTTACCAGCAATCGTGTCAAGGCTGCACCTGTGCTCTACGACCGCGAAGTGCTCAGCCAATCGGCAGGGCAGATGCGCGCAGTTATCGCCAATTCGGGGTGCGCTAACGCCTGTACGGGTGACGAGGGCAAGGCGAATACCCGCCAGATGGCACAACTCGCCGCCGACGTCATCGGCGCTCGCGCCGATCAGGTACTGGTGCTGTCGACGGGCGTAATCGGGCGCCAGCTCGACATGACCAAGGTTGCGGCAGGAGTGCAGGCACTCGCTCGTGGCACATGGTCTCATGATGCCATTCCCACTTCTGAAGCCATCATGACCACTGATACGCGTCCCAAACGGGCGCGTATCAGTGGTACGATAGCGGGTAAAACGGTCACGATAGCCGGCATGTCCAAGGGCGCAGGCATGATTCACCCGGGCATGGCGACCATGCTTGCCGTGATTACCACTGATGCGGCTGTGGCGCCTGATGTGCTGTATCGCGCCCTCAAAGAAGTCAGCGATATGAGCTTCAACCGCATCAGTGTCGACGGTGACATGAGCACCAACGATACGGTGCTGTTGCTGGCATCGGGGGTGTCGGGTGTGACCATCACCGAGGCTGAGCTACCCGTGTTCGTGGAGTTGTTGCGTGATGTGTGTGTGGATTTGGCCAAAAAAATCGCCCGTGACGGCGAAGGTGCCACCAAACTCGTCGAAATCCGCGTCACGGGGGCCAGTAATCCGACCATGGCACACCGCGTCGCCGACAGCATTGCGTGCTCGCCCCTAGTCAAAACGGCCATCCACGGCAACGACCCCAACTGGGGGCGCGTGGTGTGTGCGGCCGGCTATAGCGGTGCCGAGATCAACCCTGATACGCTTACGCTCGACTTTGGTCTGGGTGCCGAGCAAATCCGCTTGGTGCAGGGGGGGATGCCACTGGTGGTCGACCTCGATGCAGCCTCGCAGCTACTCCGGCGTGAAAACGTCTATATCACGCTCGATTTGGGATTAGGGAGTGCGGACACCACAGTATGGACGTGTGACTTCAGCAAGGAATACGTGGAAGTCAACGCCCACTATACCACCTAAGCCCGTGCACACGACGGGGTGAGGAGCACATCCTCGCCTCGTCGGTGGTGCAAAAGATACTCGCTACGACATACCGTCACGCAACCAGCATAAGGAGTCGCAATCATGTGGGGTGGACGCTTTAGTACGGGAATCGATGCCATCATGGCCGAGTTAAACAACTCGTTCCCTTTTGACCGAGCCATGTGGGCCGAAGACATCCGTGGCAGCATGGCCTGGGCGCGTCAGATTTGTGCGGCTGGCGTGATTACACCGGCGGAACGTGATGAACTGTTGCGTGGCTTGCAGTTGGTGTACGACGAGTTTGCCAGTGGAGCCTTTCCCGTCAAAACAGCCGACGAAGATATCCATTCTGCCGTCGAGCGCCGCCTCGGTGAATTGGTCGGCAGTGTGGCTGGCAAGTTGCATACCGGTCGCAGTCGCAACGACCAAGTTGCCACCGACATGCGCCTATGGGTGCTGGGTGCCATCCAGCGTACCGATGCCGCAGTGGCGATGGTCCAGCAAGCGTTGGTGGCGCAGGCTGAGGCCGCCGGTGACCTGATTATCCCCGGCTACACGCACGTGCAGCGTGCCCAGCCCATTTTGCTGTCGCACTGGCTGTTGTCGCACTTTTGGCCACTCCAGCGCGACCGCGAGCGCCTCGCCGATTGTGCCACGCGCACGGCCGTGTTGCCACTGGGCTCTGGTGCCATTGCTGGCACCCCGCTCAAGGTAGATCGCCACGCCATTGCCAATGAGCTCGGCTTCAAGGGCATTTCTGCCAACAGCGTCGACGCCATCAGTGACCGTGATTTTGTGGCCGAGTACTTGTTTGTGGCGGCCATGATTGGTCTACATATTAGTCGGTTAGCCGAAGACATGGTTTTTTATTCGAGTGCCGAATACGGCTTTGTGACACTGGCTGACGCATATTCGACTGGCTCGAGTCTGATGCCACAAAAGAAAAACCCCGACTCGTTTGAGTTGGCACGTGGCAAATCGGGGCGCTTGGTCGGCAGCCTGATGACCATCATGACGGTGCTCAAAGGATTGCCATCGGCCTACAACAAAGACTTGCAAGAAGACAAAGAGCCGCTCTTCGATGCGACCCGCACCATTGAGACGATGCTGCCGGTGGTAGCAGCTGCGACGGCGACTGCGCGTTTTAATCAGGATGCACTGTTGCGTGGGCTCGATGTGGCTATGCTGGCGACTGACGTGGCTGACTACTTGGTTGACCGTGGGGTGCCCTTCCGTACCGCTCACAAGGTGGTCGGGCAAGTGGTGCGTCTGGCCGAGGAGCGCGGTGTCAAAATTTCGCAGTTGGGCTTGGCCGATCTGCAGTCCATTGATGCCACATTTGCCCCCGACGTACTCGACAGTTTTAGTATGGCAGCATCGGTGGCGGCGCGCACGGTACCAGGAGCGACTGGTCCGCTCGCAGTGGTGGCGCAATTAGCTGCTGCCAAGGCATGTTTGTCCTAGATGCAGACGCCGCAGTGGATACAGTGGGCGCGCCGGATTCAGGCGCTGGCACAGAGTGGTTTGACGTATGCGCGCGACGAATACGATTGCGAGCGCTATGCTGAGCTACGTGACATCGCCGCTGAAATGATGGCTGCTGGTGGCAACGGTGATGTGATGGCTGTGCAGCAACTCTTTGCCGCACAGCACGGCTATGCGACCCCCAAAGTCGGGGTGCGGGCAGTGGTGATTGATGCGGCACAGCGGCTCTTGTTGGTGCGTGAAAAAGCCGATGGCCGTTGGGCGCCTCCTGGTGGTTGGGCGGATGTGGGCGATACGCCGGCACAGGTGGCAGTGCGTGAGGTGCACGAGGAATCAGGTTATGCAGTGCGTGTCACTCGTTTGATTGCGGTACTCGACCGTGACAAACAGGGGCATACACCGATTCCGTGGCACGTCTATAACATGTATTTTTTGTGTGAGCTGGTCGGTGGTGTGGCAACAACGTCCCATGAGACGGCCGATGTAGGTTGGTTTGCCCGTGATGCCATGCCCGAGTTGTCCCATGACCGCATGCAACCACATCTGGTTGCGCTCTTTTATGCGTATCATGCCGATGATACGCTCCCCGTGGCATTCGATTGAACGGCGTGGATGGGAGTATCCACAGAGAGGGACACAATGCATTCTCTATACGGACGAGATCTGCTCAAAATGAACGACCTGACGTCTGCCGAAGTCGCCGATTTGGTGTCGGTTGGCTTGACGCTCAAAGGACGCTTACGTCGTGGTGTGCCACATGCGCTGTTGAGTGGAAAAATGCTGGCCATGATGTTTTTTAAGCCGTCGACTCGTACCCGTGGCGCATTTGAAATCGGTATGCAACAACTCGGTGGTCACGCCATGTTTTTGAGTAGTGATGACATGCAACTCTCACGGGGTGAATCAATTGCGGATACTGCGCGTGTGCTCGAACGCTACGTGCATGTCATCATGGCGCGTGTCTTTGCCCATAGTGTGCTCACCGAAATGGCTGATGCATCGCGGGTGCCCATCATCAATGGACTCTGTGACATGCATCACCCTACCCAAACGTTGGCAGACCTGATTACGATCAAAGAATACTTTGGGGGTACACGCGATGTGCGCTTTGCGTATGTCGGTGATGGCAACAACATGGTACATTCGCTGTTGCATGCAGCACCACTCGCTGGAATGCATATTGCGGTTGCGACGCCATCCCACTATGCGCCCGATGCTGGAATCGTCAATGAAGCACGTGCCATTGCCGAGCAAAATGAAACCGATTTGCTGATTACCAGTGACCCGTATGAGGCGGTCGCAAATGCGGATGTCATTTATACCGATGTCTGGGTGAGTATGGGGCAGACGGATGTGCCTGAGCGTGTCCACGCCCTTGAACCGTATCAAGTGACTGACAAACTGATGGGTGCGGCTCGCCCAGGTGTCAAATTCATGCACTGTCTTCCCATGCATCGTGGTGAAGAAGTGACTGCGAGTGTGGCGGATGGGCCACACTCGATTGTCTTTGATCAGGCTGAAAATCGCCTCCATGCTCACAAAGCAGTATTGGCGCTATTGTGCAGTACGGAAGCCGAAGGGTTACTGTAACCCTGCCTACGGTGATTTTGGTGTACGACTTGGTGGGGCCGTACGGGTACCTGTGCGGGTATTGGTACTGGTGCGGGTACTGGTGCGGGTACGCGTGTTGCTTGCAGTAAACGACGGTGTAGCAGTGCGCGTACTGGTACGAGTTGGCGTATTGGTGCGCGTACTCGTGGCTGTGCGTGTGCGACTCGCCGTCTGTGTCGGGGTCGCTGTACGCGTATTGGTGCGGGTATGCGTGCGCGTATGCGTACGGCTCGCGGTATGTGTGGCTGTATTTGTGCGTGTGGCTGTTGCCGTGAATGTCGCGGTTGCAGATGGTGTGGCTGTGGGATCGAGCGACGTATCGATGAACGCCAAACTACTCGTGTAGTTTTTGCCAGCACTGATCAAGTGATAGTCCACCAGGTACGATGGTATGGCACATCCCGGGTTTGTTGCAGGCCAACACGTAATGGTGTCATCCGATAAGTAGGCAATACTATGTGTGTCGCCCGCAGAGAGGGTGACGAGATTGGGCATGGCATCAGAATTTTGATCGAAAATGAACAGGTCGGCTGCCTGGCCAAGATTGCTACCACTAATCAGAAAGCCACGAATACTCAATGAATACGAGCTTTCTGGAGGGTCAACATTCATATCGACATGATTATAATACTGCTGGATAAGGGTATGTGTCCCGCCCACACTAAAATTGCCATCATCGAATGTGGTGTCCACATTGGGAGGTCGCCGTACGACGACTGTTTTTTCACCGGTGGTATCAGATACGTAGTACCAGTCAATAATCCAAATTTGATCGATGAGTGTGCCATCGATTTCAACCCGTCTATTCACGGTGGCCGCACAGTGATTGTCGAAACATTTCAGATCGGTGACGTTGGTTAGTCCATCTGGGAGTGTTTTGGCACTGTTTCCCCACATGGTGATACTTGAATGCATGATGGGCATGCCTTGATCATCGATTTCGCCGGTATCAGAGATTGCGTGAACAATACTAAAGTCTCGCCCGGCAGCGATGGTATCGATGATGCCGAGATTACTCGGTATATCCAACTGTCCGGCATGATTGCGCCCCCAGCCCCAGATTGTGCCATTGACATCAAGCGCCAGTGAATGATTGGTACCATTGGCGATAGCGACCGTGTTGCTGATTGTATCGGGTACCGTCGATTGCCCGTATGTATTATCACCCCATGCAATCACCGACGCATCATTGGTGATGGCTAGTGTGTGGTTGACCCCCGCAGCAATAGCAGTAAAATCTGTGCGCACCGATGGGAGCACGTTGGCGTTTTGCCCCCACTGTACCAGTTCGTAGCTAGGGGGGATTTCGTAGAGGACGAGTGTGTGGTCACCATGCGAATCGATAGCAAGGATGCGCTCGAAGATGCGTGGCATGTCTGCAGATATGTGCGTCTGCTTTTTGCTGCTATCCCCCCACGCATAGACGTTGCCATCGCAGTCCATGGCGACGACATGAGCCGCACCCGCACTGACACGCCCCCAACAACTAACATTACTGGGGATATTGAGTTGTCCCTTGGTGTTATCACCATAGCCGGTCATGATGCCCGAATTATCTACCAATAACAAGAAATTATTGCCGACTGCGATATGTTCATAAATCGCACCATCTGGCGGATTATACGTCACAGGACGACCGTTCGTGTACCATTCAATGACTATTCCATCACTCAACAAGGCTGCATTGTGATCGCCTTGAGCAGCGATTTTTATCAAACTGTGCTCGTCAGTGTCTACTGGGTTGAGTGCTGCCGGTACAGTTGCACTACTGCTATTTCCCCAGCTGATTACAGATGACTTTGACTCACCCGTGGTAGGGTTGGTTTCGTTGATGTATGCCAATGAATGATTCGCCCCGGCGGCCACGAGAATTGGCATGGTGTTGACGTTGGTGGCACGGCTCGGTAGTGTCACCTGACCTTTGCTGTTGTCGCCCCAGGCGCGTAGCCTGTATGTTTCTTCGCCTGTATCAAGGTTGTGTGATACCGAAATAACGAGATTGTGATTATCACCAGCATCCATGCTGATGATGTCGTCCGCATTTTCGTTGGTGCTTCTGAGTACCGTTGGAATAGTGATTTGCCCTTTGGTGTTGCTCCCCCATGCCACAATAGTACCGTTTTGTAAACGAGCAAGATGATGTGAATTCCCACTCACAATATGTGTGGCTGTCCGCAGGTTGACGTTGGCACGACTTGCGGTATCATCACCCCAACTAATGACTCCACTGAGATTCCCATCAAAAAAACGTGGAAGCGCAGATGCACGACGCGCATGACTCACGCCCGCAGTCTGTTGACGCACTTGGATGCCTGACGCACGCGTGGTGGTAATAGGCAGATTGGTGAATACGATGATACTCAACACCATTCCACAGACTATCGTCATCGCTTGCTGCGAACGCCACATGCCAGCTCCTTTTGCTTGCGGGGTACGTACTTACACCCGTGTGATTGTGTGGTATGACACCATCCTACAGTTTACACGTCATGCCACGACGATTTGTTCCATTGCGCAATTAATGTCTGTACTATACAAAGTAGTATACACGCAATTCACCACCATATAATATGTCATAACGATACTCGGTTGCAATAGTTCTGATACCAGAATGATTACGAGCAAATGACTATTTTGTAACATGTACATCGTCTGATGATTGTAAAAAATTAATTACGTTGGTAAAAGCTACTATACAACTGTATGGGCTTGTTCATCGATTCCATTGCTTGCCTCTTTGTGCTACACACAGCGTATCATGCCAACGGATGTGGATTGAGACCTAGCGGTGTATGCTTATGCCATCAATGGCAGAGTGGCTCGTAGTCGCGCTGCTCCCAAATGCGGCGGTATGGCTGCAATCATCACAGGCGATAGCGTACATCATCGTAGTCTGAGATGAGGGGCAATCACTTCGACGTGTACTGCTGCGTGTGGGCTGCCGGTGGGGAGGGATTACTCTACCGGTGACACACGTCGCAAAAATGCATATGGTGCTATTGATGTATCGAGGTGGATTGGTCGGTGGTGCACCATACAGCCTATTATTGATAGATGAAGGCAACAGTGCAAGTGCACTGGTTGGCGACGACGCAGTATGTGTATCGTGTCACAAGGGTGCGTGATTTGACAGGTGAACATATCATCGTGACAATGATACGACATGAATCGCTGGTGGAGAAGCACTATATGTCGACATTTCAACGCCTCGCGAGTGGCTTGGCCTTCCCCGAAGGACCGATTGCGCTGTCAGATGGGTCACTACTTATCGTCGAAATGTTTGGTCCGTATCTCACCCGGATTCACGCTAATGGGCGAGTAGAACGAATCTGTGCGGTGCCAGGTGGCCCAAACGGTATCGCTATGGGGCCGGATGGACGTGTGTATGTATGTAACAACGGGGCAGCCTTTAGTGGGGTATTCCGCAATAACAACTGGGATTTATGGTATTCCGACGTCGCTACCTATGTCGGAGGGGCGATTCAAGCCATCGATCTCACGACATGTGCCATTGAGACACTCTACACGCAATGCGATGGTATCCCATTGTCGGCCCCGAACGACATCGTCTTTGATGCGCACGGCGGCTTTTATTTCACCGATCTCGGCTATATGCATGATACCCGCAAGCGTACCGGCATCTACTATGCAAGTCCACACGGCGATGCGATGCGCTTTGTGGTGGGCAGCGAGTCGGCTAATGGCGTAGGGTTGGCGCCGGATGGTGAGACGTTATATTGGAACATCACGCCGACGGCGCAAGTCATGGCGTGCCAGCTCGCTGCCCCCGGGGTGGTAGCACATGCGCCACAGCAGCTCTATCGCTTTGATACGGGGTGTATGCTTGATTCGCTGGCAATCGACAGTGCCGGGAATGTGTGTGTGGCCATACTCGGTGCCGGCGCAATCGGAGTGATTACACCCACAGGGGAGCTGTGCGAATATTATGCGACCGGGAGTAGTGGCACCACCAACATCTGTTTCGGTGGTGCCGACTTGCGTACCGCGTTTGTCACGCTGGGGGGCAGTGGTGAGGTCGTCACCATGCGTTGGCCACGTGCGGGCTTAGCGCTGGCATGGTAGTCGGCGACTCTGGTTAGGGGGCATACCCGATAATTGCAACCGGTGTGTTGCGTCGGATGAGTGTGCCGTCACCAATCTCACCGTTAAAGTTCCCTCCCCAACATAGCCCACGATTGTTGCTGGTGATGGCACAGGTGTGTGATTCACCAGCGACAAGTGCGGTGACGCCGCTACTGAGCCCGGCTACGGCGCTAGGGGCAGTTCGCAGTGTGAATGATCCATCACCTATTTGCCCATTGATGTTGTAGCCCCAACACACCGCGGCACCAGCCGTTGTGCGGGCACAGGTGTGTGATTCACCTGCCGTGATTGCAGCCACACCACTGGTTAATCCGGTGACATCAACTGGTGTGATGCGTGATGTCTGTGTACTATCGCCGAGTTGTCCGTTGCCATTAAAGCCCCAGCATTTGACGGCACCACTACTCATGAGTGCGCAGGTATGATTATCTCCTGCGGCGATTGCACTGACGCCACTTGTAAGCCCGAAGACATCGACTGGGCTGAGGCGCAGGGTTTGTGTGCCATCACCGAGTCGCCCCGAACTATTCAAGCCCCAACACTTCACCGCACCAGTACTGGTAAGTGCACAACTATGGAACTCACCTGTGGTAATGGCACTGACACCACTCGTGAGACCAATCACATCGACCGGACTGAGGCGAGATGTCTGCGTCCCATCACCGAGTTGTCCACTCGTGTTGATTCCCCAACATTTGACTCCACCGGCGGTGGTAAGTGCACAGGTGTGATTGTCGCTGGCCGACACTGCGGCCACATTGGTAGTCAGACCGAGCACATCCACGGGCGTTGTGCGCTGTGTAGCGGTGCCATCACCGAGCCGACCTTGATTATGCCCCCAGCACTTCAATGCGTTCGTTGTGGTAATTGCGCATGTATGCAGATTCCCTGCTGATACCATGGAGACCCCACCGGTGAGCCCGGTCACAGCGACTGGGAACA
This sequence comes from Roseiflexaceae bacterium, assembly GCA_046303375.1. Classification (GTDB taxonomy): domain Bacteria; phylum Chloroflexota; class Chloroflexia; order Chloroflexales; family Roseiflexaceae; genus UBA965. The sequence continues at coordinate 11,568 of JBKCGB010000030.1, read as the reverse complement.
GCGTACTCGTCGTCGTTCCATTGCCCACCTGACCAAACAAATTGTATCCCCAGCAGGCAACAGCACCAGACGTCGTCAGGACACAAGTATGCTTACCACCAGGAGCAATCAACTGATTGGGCTGTGGTGTGGCGGTGGCAGTGGCCGTTGCAGTGGTGGTGCGTGTGCGGGTGTGGGTGCTCGTCGCAGTGCGCGTACGCGTAGCGGTGGCTGTCCGTGTATTGCTGCGGGTGGCGGTACGCGTGCGGGTGGCCGTCGCCGTATGGGATCGCGTCATGGTGCGGGTATTGGTGCGTGTGGATGTGTTGGTGCGGGTGCGGGTCGCGGTTGCTGTGCGGGTAGCCGTCCGTGTGCTGGTCAGAGTACGGGTGGATGTGGCTGTTTTGGTGGGGGTGGCCGTCAGTGTACCAACTGATAGTGTGCGAAATGTCATGACCGATTGTGCCGTTGTGCGATCGGTAACCGTGCCGTCACCGAGTGCGCCATCTCGGTTGAATCCCCAACACATTGCCTCACCGGATACCTGTCGTACACACGTATGTGATTGTCCGGCGGTGATCGCCGCAGCACCCGTGACTCCATTCACATTGACGGGGATCAGTTGTTCGGTTGTAGTGCCATTACCAATTTGGCCATATCCATTTTCGCCCCAACACTTCACCGTACCACCGCTAATAATGGCGCAGGTATGCGTGCCACCTGCGCCAATCGCCACCGCGTTGTTGATACCGCTGACCGTGACGGGGATGATTTGGTCTGTGGTAGTGCCATTGCCGAGTTGGCCCCAGTCGTTTTTGCCCCAACAGCGGACAATGCCACTCGTTGTCAGTGCACATGAATGACTAGTCCCGGCGGTGACTGCAGTGATGGTGACATCACTCAATCCGGGAATAGTCACGGGGACTTCGTTGTACACGGAGCTATCACCACCGCTTTGGTAGAACCCGTTGTCACCCCAACACATGACGCTCCCTGTGCTGGTGACCACACACGTATGCGAATTTCCTGCAGCAATATGTGTAGCATCCGTGATATTACTCACACTCACGGGGATTGCATTAACACTCGTGGTGGTGCCATTGCCCATCTGGCGCCCCGATCCCTCGCCCCAACATTTCACAGCGCGGGTACTCGTGATGGCACAGGTATGAAATGCGCCTGCTGCAATCGCAGTAATCCCACTGAGCCCACTCACGGCGACCGGTGCGAGTTTGTTGGTGACACTGCCATCGCCGAGCTCACCGTCTTGGTTGTATCCCCAACACATGACTGTCCCCGTACTCAATAGTGCACAGGTGTGGAATGTCCCTGGTTCGATGCTCGTGATCGTACTCAAACCACTGACGAGCACGGGTACAAACTGGAAATCGATTTGGTTGCCGTCACCCAGCTGCCCCCAGCTGTTGCGCCCCCAGCACATGCCTTTGTTGCCCGTTGTGCGTGCACACGTATGCAGTTCTCCTGCACTGATTGTACTGATACTACTCACCGGTACGAGTTCGATGACGGTGACGGGTGTGCTACTACGGATGACAGATTGATTGCCGAGCTGACCACTCTCATTTCTTCCCCAACACTTGATTTCACTTGTACTGAGTAATGCACACGAGTGCACATTTCCACTCGTCAGGGCCACGACACCCGTCAAACTTGATACGGTGGTGGCAGTTGGCCGATTGACGGTGGTCGTATCTCCGATTTGTCCATCATTGTTTAACCCCCAACAGCGTACAGTACCCGTATTGAGCAATGCACAGGTAAATCCGACTCCGGCACTCAGCGCAGTCGCGCCACTCACGCCCGTGACTGCCACGGGTGTGAGGACCAGCCCAACGCTACTGCCATTGCCGATTTCGCCATACTGATTCATGCCCCAACACCGCACCGCCCCCGTCGAGAGGACGGCACAGCTATGCGTACTACCTACAGTAATGCTTGTCACACTACTCAATCCGGTCACCGTCACTGGGGTACGCCGATCGGTAGTGGTGCCATCACCAATTTGTCCACCAAAATTGCTCCCCCAACACTTGACAGTGCCCGTACTCAATAATGCACATGTATGCATGGTTCCGGCATCGATAGCACGTACACCGCTCAAGCCGGTGACCGTGACCGGAGTAAGGCGTTGCGTGGTCGTCCCATCACCGAGTTGCCCAAAAAAGTTGTCGCCCCAGCATTTGACTGTCCCCGTGTTTAATAGTGCACACATATGCTGATTTCCAGCCGCAATTGCAGTCACACCACTCAGCCCTGTGATGGCTGTGGGTGTGAGCTGTGCGGTAGTGGTACCATTCCCGAGTTGGCCGAATCCATTTGCCCCCCAACACGCAACTGTTCCCGTATGCATGTGCACACAGGTATGTGAGTCACCCGCTGCTACAGATCCGACGTTGGTCAGATCACTAATGGTCTGTGCATAGGCACGATTCCGCGTACTACCATCACCTAATTGTCCCTCGCCACCATTCCCCCAACATTTCACAGTCCCGGCGGTGCTGACTGCACAGCTATGAGCATCGCCAGCCGCAATGCTTTGTGCTAGTGAGGTGGTGAGTGGCCACACCAGGCGGCTGTCGTCGAGTGGATTATTGGCATGCGCGCGTGCGGCGATATGCAGTTGCATGCCAATCCATGCAATGCCTATGATAATTGCGATGATGCAGGTGGTGTACACACGTAAACGAAACGACATTGAATATACTCCAATGCTGATGTCGTGCTGACATAATATCATTAATAAATGTAAACATAGCTTCTCATATTTAAGTAACAATGTCAATAATAATATGAGATAAACGCGTGTTAACGCACAGTTTGTCGTACCACGGCAATACGCAATAAATGCGCATGGTAGACAGTTATTCGGCTAATCCAGCAGTCACTGCGGTCAACGTGGCCAGCGAATCTTCTAGTCCACCGCTGCGATTGCGGGCCAACCACAACGTGCGATGATGGGCAAGCAGTACGAGGCGCGCTCGGTGCACCTCGGTGCGGCTCAGCGGCTCATCCCATCCCAGTGTATGTCGGGCATGTGCGATACCGAGGCGCAACCAGTGTGCGCTGGTGGCGAGTTCGTCGGCCCACAGGCTACAGGGTGCATCGTGCAACAAGTGCGCACAGGCGTCGCGGATAGCGTCGAGTTCGTGTGCGACTGCCGCCAACGCTCCCGCCGTCATTCCGGCTGCCACCAACGCCGGCACTGAGGCGGGTTGGGTCAACAACGCGGCCAAGGTGCCAGCTTCTTTGACGGGAGGGAGCACGTCGTGCCCCACCCTGCCCAGTTGCACCGTCAGCTGCGCCAGCTGTGGATGTGGACACACATGTGCCAGCCCGGCTGTCACATCCGGTGTATCGGTGGGATGCCAGCTCAGGGCTGCACCATACACAAACCCGGGCCAGCTGATGGGCGCATAGTACAGGTGCCCTGCGTTCCCCCAATCGCAGATCAGCAGGCCGGGGAGCTGCTGTGCGACGGCCACATCCACGGCGGCGCGCATGTTGGCCTGCATGGTGGGGATACGCCCGGCGAGCGAATTCCAGGCCGCCGTGCCAGGTGCAACCCAACACGCATGTCCGGCCTGGCGGATACGATCGACACGCGCCGCAAAGGGGTGATTGGCTTCGTAGCCCCATTCGACCAATGTCACATTGGGCGGTATCTCTGCCAGCAACTCGGGATGGGCGGCGATGACATCCGCCCACATCAGCACCTGGCGGTCGCGTAGGGCGGGAATGGCACACATGGCGTGTATCCAGTTGACGTAATCGCGCTGGCGTGTCACATCGAGGGGTACACAAAATGCACCGTTATCAATACCTGCCCACGGTGCCACAACTCCTGGCACATCAAAAATCGCATCCCATACCGCCGGATTGAGGTCGATGGGCTCATCGAGCCCAATATGCACGTAGGGGCTGGCAAATGTGTCCGCCACCGTGGTGACTAATTCGCGTGCGAGTGCCAACGCCTCCGGATTGGTCGGCTCGAGACAGGCTGCCGGTTCGTGTCCGCCATCTGGGGCATGGTAGCCACCGGGCAGGGCAGCTAGCGCCGCATAGCGTGGGTGTTTGAGCCAACGCTCCATGTGCCCAAGGGCGTTTTGTTGGCCAATCAGCGTCACATGATGTGCGGCTGCCACGTGGCGTAGCTCAGCGATTTCTGCAGGCGTAAAGGGCGATGCATCACGCCACACGTCTTCATGGCCAGGATGGGCAAACGTGTGCTCGAGATAGAGCTGCACCATGTTGATTTTGAGCGATGCTAGCGCCATGATCAGCTGGCACAGCGTCGCCATGCTTGGCATCTTGTCGCGTGATACGTCGAGCATTACGCCGCGCCACGGGATGGCTGGCCAATCCACGATGTGGATGTCGGGGATACCCGTGGGGTATTGACGCTGGAGCTGCATCAGCGTCTGGTGTGCATAAAATACCCCCGTACTGGTGGTTGCCCTGATGCTAGGCTGCCCGTGCCGTACCACCAGCTCATATCCCTGGGGATGAGTGGTGGTTGGTATTGGTGTCTGGTCATAGCGTGAATCCCAACATGGGCGTGGTGTGAGTGGTGGTGTCAATGACATATTGTGCCTCAAATCGAAATTGGTAAGGGCCGACTTATCGCGCAAGTTGACCGCGTTGTGCGAACAAATACATCACCCGCGCGGCCATCTCACGTGCCACAGGCAACACCCACGTCTGATCAGCATGACTCGTCACCACCACATGCAAGCCGCGTGTGGCAGTGCCGTCATCTGCGACCCACGCAGGCGGTTTGCCACGTGCCACCATCAGCACAGCGTCACGGATTTGCTGTGGATGCTCGATGACGATCTGTTTGAGCTGCGCAAACTGCGTGCGCTGTCCGCGAAATGCATAATAGAGCCCAACGAGTGCGCACAGCACGAAAAATGACACACCGATAATCGCTCCCACATACCACGCCGTACCCGGTACCCATATACTGGCATCTTGCGTCATCAACCACGCCAGTCCGGCACACAACACACTTGTCACCAGTGCAGCCCGATTCATGCGGGCACCTGCCGAATCAATGGCGTGGAGTAATGGTGCTATGTCCATGGTGGCAGCTCGTAGTGGTCGGAGTTGCGCCGCAATATCGGCACGGTGGCGTGGGTGGGGGAGCGAGCTCGTCTGTACGAGATGGGCGAGTGCGACCATGCTCATCATCTTGGTCTGCTGCCAGGCTGCAATCTCTGCAGCGCTGAGCGCAATGACGACATCAGTAAGTGTGGTGGCATCACATACCACCAGCAAGTAGTAGGCATCGCCATCATGGAACAGTGACCATTCCCACGGTATATGCACCACTAGCTGCATCGGCAACCCTTTCGTCGTCAATACTTCCTATGGAATGTGAATCACCAGTCCATCATGTGCCACACTCAACTGCCCCGACCAGTGTGGCCGTACGGCATCGTACCAATCGGCTACCGTGAATTGGGGGTCATCGGCAGGAATCAAGTGATGCAACACGAGATGCTCGACCACCGCCGCACGTGCCAGCTGTGCCACCTGTGCTGCAGTCGTATGACTCGCCAACAAATGTTGCCGCAATTTGTCACCACCGCCGGTTTTGGCAACTAGTGCATCCAGCCCCGCTGGTAGCATGGCCTCGTGTACGAGCACATCGCTGTGGCGTGCAAATTCGATCAGCGGTGGGAAGTAGCAGGTGTCTGCCGAAAAGGTCACCCGTACATCTGCCCCAAACCGTAACGCAAAGCATTCATGCACAGGCGGATGTGACACACGCAATGCATCGACCCGCAGGGTGTCGCTCTGGAGCACGAGTCCCTCGCTGTAGGTGTGGATGTGCACCAGTTCGTCGATGGGGATACGCCCCTCGTCGATGACGCGTATCCCGCAATCAAAGGCCATCGCTGCCATAAAACCCTGCCAGTACGCAGTTATTCCTGGCGGTCCATAGACGTGGATAGGTGTACTAATACCCGTCGTCCATGCGGTATGGATGAGTGCCCCGAGTTCGAGCACGTGATCAGAATGCAGGTGCGTAATAAAAATAGTATCGAGTGTTTTGAGATTCATCCCCGTGGCCACCAACGAGCGGGTAACGCCGAGGCCACAATCAACCACGATGCGCCGCCCAGCAATATCGAGCAACGATGCCGTGGGCATCGGCCCACCCGGTCGAATCGCAGGTCCCCCTTTGCTGCCCAAGAGAGTGAGTATCGCTGGCATAGGCATGCTCCTCTATGCTAGTGGTATATGGATGTCTGTATCATACATCGAAACGATGCTGGTTGACATGGTGGTGTGTACATCGACATCCGTAACAGTACATCATAACTCTAGCGCATCACGTTATCGCTCAATCTGCTCCTGTGGCACACGGAGCGCACCGTGGTGCGGATGACCGTGAGATGGCTGTCTGATATGCGTTACGGGCGGCAGACTCAGCGTGTTGAGTCGCGAGCAGATGCATGGGTAATTGGGAATTCGGATGGTGTGCGTTGGGTGTCAATCAGCATTTTTTCTGCCTGTGCAACTGCTCTGTCTGTAGCGTGAGATGACGCATAATTCTGTGTACACCATTGAATATTTTGCAGAAATATATTGCGTGTATGATCGCGTATGATTTCCCTTTCCTTTATCATATCATTTTGACAAAAATAGCGATGCTTATTGTGTAAAAAACAATATTTGACAGTATTACTGAATTACTGTAATATCAACATGTTGAAAAATGAAAGGACAAAACAATGCCAATTTCACCAGATGGATTCCAGTATTTGCAAAAGCACATTCCGACCACATCTCACCGCATCCCATTGTTGCGCATGCTCCAGGCAAGTATCGCAACTGCCACACAGGTTGCCCCTGCACGCTGGTCATTAACCTGCAACAGGGATGTGGTTCGTCTCAATGTGGGCATGATCGAGGTGTTGGTGGTGACCACGCATGAAATCAACATTGTCGTTGATTACACCGCCTTCAGCGCCATTACGGCCACCACCGCCCTCACGTTCGACTATGAGTACATATCTCCTGAGTCTGCAGGTGACGGTGTCTACAAGTCGGTCCCCGGTTCAGCGGCGATTTTCGTCGCACCAGCTGCTGCGGCCGCTGCCATGCAGCAGATCCGTCCCGCCCATAGTGCACTCATGCGCAATGCGGCGCACACCAAGCTCAACCCGGCTGCCGCCAAGGCACATCAAGCAGCAGTGGCGCAGTGGTTGAACACGGGGGCGTGGTAGCTACGGCTATTTTTCCAGATAAAACTGTGCCACCTGCAGGGCAATGCGTGGGTCGTCGGGGATGTCGTAGTCGCGGTTGAGTAGTACGATGACGGAGAAATGCTTTTTGGCGAAGCGCACATAGTCGTTGTTAAAGCCCAGCCAGGCTCCGCTATGCGCCACATATGACTCGTTGTGCCATTTGGCGAATTCCAACCCAAAGCCGTATGGCTCGCGACTGCCGTCGTTGAGCTGGGCGGGTTTGAGCGCCTCTTTGTACGTTTTTTGTGTGACCAGTGCGTCGCCATACAGCGCTGCGTCGTACAACGCCATGTCACCAAGAGTGCTGTACAGCGAGCCCGAACCATAGATACCGTCGAGGTTGTCTGACGGATAGGCCTCGGGCTGCTGGCTACTCCCCGTATAACTGATTGCAATGAGGGGGTCTTTGCGCCGTTTGGCATTGGGCAGTGAAAAGGTGTGCGTCATTCCCAATGTGTCGAAAATATGGGTTTGCACGAAGTCGGGGTACGTCTCTCCCGAGACGCGCTCAATGACCACTGCCAGCAGGTCGTAGCCCACATTGCTGTAATAGAATCCGTCGCCTGGTGGTGCCATCAACTTGCGTTTGCGGCTCATCACTGTAATCAGGTCATCGTTGGTCGGTGCATCGCTCCGTGCTAGCAGGGATTCGGTGACGCCGTCATCATAATCGGGGAGCCCCGCAGTGTGGTTGAGTACTTGGCGGAGAGTCATGCTCCCGCTGTATCTGGTCAATTCGGGGATGTAGGTACTCAAGCGGTCGTCATACTGTAGTTTGCCTTGCTCGGCAAGCATCATGATGCCTAGTGCCGTCATCTGCTTGCCGATAGATGCCAAATGGAATTGATGCGCCACCGTCAGCGGTATCTTTTGTTTGAGATTGGCCATGCCATATGCTGCTTGGTGGATGATCTGCCCATCTTTGAGCACAATCACCACACCGCCAGGTGTGGTGGATGAAATAAATTCACTAAAAAAGGCATCAACGTTGTCGTTGACATCCGTATAATCTGCGTGTTGTGGCGTGACTGTGGTTGATGTGGTGATAGGTGCAGGCGTTTCGGCTGCGATTGTCGCCAGCACATCATCTGCAATCGACGCAGCCGTACTACTACATGCTGTACTCAACAACGCCCAAGTCATCACCAGCGCTATTCGTCGTTTCATGATGAGTCCTGTCCCGCTTTACACGATGGTCGCGTGTATGTGTTTGTGTGTACGATACGCACAGTATATACGTTTTTAGTATCTGTATAAAAATATACAACGTGGCATGAGCGTCATTCTAGGCGATGCGGTGGCGCCCTGCATCAAGGGCATGCAACTCCACGCCCCACCACTCCTGCCCCCAGCGCTGGACTTCGCGTGCGGGCACACAGGGTGTCAGCGTGTGCGGGAGCAGGATGCTGACATGGTCGAGCGCCGTTGGCGTGTGCAGGTACCAGCCATCTGCGTAGTGTGTGAGTGTGACTGCGCGGCGTGCCACCGTCCAGTTATACCAGGCATCAGCGCTTTGGATGGGCATGCCGTGGCGCATGGCGGCGCGCCAGTTGGCTTCGATGAGTGGCTGCGAGTAGGTGGCAAAGCTGACCGGGTGCGAATTAATGGTCACTGGCGTGTAGTAGTGTGTGGCGGCTGCCGCAATGAGTGCATCCGTGACCGATACTGCCTGCGCCACGCTCCACTTGAAGCTAAAGACATACTCGGGGTGGATGAGGCACTCTTCTGTCCACAGTGTCGGCTGCTGCCAGCAGTCGATGAGCACGCCTTGCTCGTCCACAAACGGCAGGGGCCGCCCCGAGCCACACAGATAGCCCAGGTAGGGCGAAACGGCCAAGTAGTTGCAGTCCATGCGCACGCCCAGATTCGCCAGGATGCGGGCTGCCTCCACATACCCCAGCCAGCGCACCGCATGTTGGCGGATGCTCGTCACCGTCCCGCCATATTGGCGCTGGTGGCGCATGATGTTGTCGGCCAGCATGTCTGCTACGACATGCGGTTGTGCCACGTCCGTCGCCAGCCCCACCACGATGTCTTCGTCGAGGGCAGGATGCACGCTAAAGGTGTGACCTGCCTGGTGCCAGCGTGCCACATCCTGTGTACTGACGCGACTGTGTGGCACCAGATAAAAGGTACAGGTAGCGTTGTGGCGCGCGAGGGCGTCGATGAGGTGCGTGAATTCTGTCACCTGCGACCAATCGTCGTCGCTGGTCATCAGCATGGTGCTGGTCTGGGCGAGATGTGGGTAGTACCACAGGCGTGGTTGTGGCGCCATGGCGCCAATCAACAGCGCCAGCATGGCCGTGTAGAGGTCGGCTTGGGGCAGGTGTGCCCGCACCGGATCGAGCTGATGCACAAACAGTTCACTCGGGCGGTAGACGCCATCGAGGCCTGCCGTGTGGCAATCGACCATGCTCGGGTCACCGTGACGTAGGCGTGCGATGGTCGCTGCGAGGTCAAAGCTGACACAGGTCACACTCCCCCGTCCATGTGGCAGGCGTACCACTGTCGGTTGTGTATCGATGTGGGCGAGCGTCGTGGCGCTGGAGGGCACATCCCAACACAGCGCCGGCGTGAGCACATCCAGCTCGATGGCATGGTCGAGGTGCGGGAGCAGCGTAGCGCTGGTCTGCATGCGCCCATGTGGGATGACACGGTGCTGGAGCGTGATACCGAGGCGCGCGGCCAGCGTCGGTGCGGGCATCAGGCACAGCAGGTGTGTGCCGTGCGCCACTGCCGCGCAGATGATGTCCACATGCACGGCAGAAAGTGCCATGCGCGGTAGGATGATAATGTCGGCAGCCTGTGCTGTCGCCACATCGAGGGCGGCCAGGGTGATGTGTTGTAGGGCCGATAGTCCTTCGAGATGCAGGATTTCGCCCAGATACGCACTATAGCGTGCCTGTTGTTGTTGAGGGTCATGAATAAGGAGCATACGTGTGTTCCATCATCAGGCGAGTAGTGTATCAGGATCAGGAATATCGACCACACCGCCACCTTGTGCGGCAGATTGCAATGCACAAATCAGCGGAATAATCGAACGTGCCGCCTCGCGGGCATGGATGTCGGCCAGGCGCTGGTGCACGATGGCATTGCGGAACTGCATGGCCTGCTCGATTTCCATCGTGCCATGCCCGAGGCGTAGATTACGCGGCAGGCGTGGATTGTACCAGTTGGGCACGTCGACAGGAATCATGCGTGTGGCACTGGCCATACGCCGGTGGTAGAGGAAATTGGTGGTCGGTTGCATGGGCGCCCCTTGGTCGCGACTGCGCTCAAAGGTGCCGTCCCGGCCGTAGACACTGTAGTAGAGGCAGTAGGGGCGCTGCATGCCGTACGACACCGTGATTTTGCAGACGGCACCGCTGGCGCTCTGCAGCAGGGCGGCGGTGGTGTGGGTGGTCTGCCAGTCGCTGGGCTGGCTGACGTGGAAGGCTTGCACCTGCGTAAAGCGCACCTGCATCAGCCAGCGCAGCGTGTCAAGGGCGTGTGGACCGCCGCCTAGCAACGTGGTCTGTGGGGTGGCAGGGTGGATGCGCCAGTGGTCGGCGGGGTAGGCATCCACGATGTCGTGCATGTCGTGCAGGTATTCCCCCTCGCCATAAAAGAGTGGTCCGAGGTCGCCGGCATGGATGAGTGTGGCCACATCGCGCAGACAGGCCGCATAGCGCACTTGATTGCCCATGTGGTAGACCAGTCCGTGGCGTTCACTGAGGGTAATGATACGCAGACATTCGGCGATGGTCAGCGCCATCGGGATTTCGCTCAGCACATGTTTGCCTGCCGCGAGCGCCATGCTGGCGTGGGTACCGTGCAGGTGATCGGGTGTGGCGATGACTACCGCATCGATGCGTTTATCTGCGAGCAGGTTGGCGATGTCGTGGTAGGTGGTAGCAATGCCGTATTCGTGGGCCACACGAGCACAACGTGCCGCATCGCTGTCACAGATTGCGATCACCTGTGTGTTGTCGATCAGTTGAAAGGCCTGCAAGTGCGAACACCCTTGGCCCAGCCCGACGATGCCGATTTGAAGTGTCATATGAGCAGTATATAGGAGAATTGAGAATGAAGAATGGAGAATTGAGAATGGCATAGCGCCCGTTCCGTCATTCCATGGCGGCAAATGCCGCCGTGGAATCTTTTCCACAGCCAACGCAGAAATATTTGTAGGGGCGCCATGAAATGACGCCCTCACGTGGTGGAATGCGGTCATGGCGTGACGGAAGAGGGTGTGGGTCATAGGAACCCAGCAAGCAGGCACGGTCACGGCGTGACGAGGGCCTCTCCGTGGCGTCATTCCATGGCGGCAACG
>JBKCGB010000029.1:0-12170 GCA_046303375.1 Roseiflexaceae bacterium | reverse complement strand
GGCCACCCGCGTAAACCGCCCACCACCTGTGGGGCGTACGGATTTGACCCACCCATTGACATCAAGCGCAATTTTGCCACTCTCATTGGTATCAAATTCAGTATCGCTTTGCCCAAACCACTCACGCGACATTTTCATATAATCGAGGAATGGATCTTCATCGGAGTAATCAACCAGCTCGCTGAGATTGACACCCAGTGTGTTGTCGGCGGCCTGCACGGGTGGTGCACTGGCGAGATTAACCACACATGCCACCAGGATCAGGAGTATGCTGAAACGATACATCATAAACACGCTCTTTCTTGATACATTGCACTGTGGTTGAGCATACATTACCATGTATTTATTCAATTTTCTATATTAAAAGATGGCAGATGTTACCGAAATGTTCCGTAATTTGCTGTGTGTCTCTATGAATATGCTACATCCCAACACTCATGGTGGGCGATTGCACCCTAGCCATGCACGCTAGAGGTGAGCAGGTCAGCACACTGTCCGTCGGCTGGTGATATGTGTAAAATAGACACAACACCGCATCTTGTGAGGAGTCAATCATATGTCACATCTGCCCAAAATTTTTGCATATATCGAGGCGCACCGCGACCAATCCATTGCGCGCCTGATGGACTACGTCAGCCGCCCGAGTATCAGTGCCCACGGCATCGGCATCGGCGAAACCGCCGAATGGCTGACCAGCTACTTGCGTGAGTTGGGCTTTGACACCACCGCCTACCCTACTGCCGGCTGGCCGATGATTGTGGGGCGCTACCACAAACATACCGATAAGCCGACCGTACTGCTCTACGGGCATTACGACGTGCAACCACCCGACCCACTCGAAGCATGGATTTCGCCGCCATTCACGCCCACCATCCGCAACGGACGCATCTACGGACGTGGTGCCGGCGACAACAAGGGGCAGCACTTTGGCCAGTTGCTGGGTATCGAGGCTTGGCTCAAAGTGGTCGGTGAATTACCGTGCAATGTGACCTTTTTGCTCGAAGGCGAAGAAGAAGTGGGTAGCCCTAATCTGGCCGAATTCGTGCGCACCCACTACGAGTTGCTGATGGCCGATCTGGTCATCACTGCTGACGGTCCCATCCACGAAGACGGCACACCACAAATTGAGTACGGCGTGCGCGGTGTGCTGTCGTTTGAACTCTACGCCAAGGGCGCCAACCCCGATCTGCACTCGGGCAACTGGGGCGGTGTGGCCCCGCAACCGTTGTGGCGATTGGTGCACCTGCTCGCGACCATGAAAAATGCACGAGGTGAAATCACCATCCCCGGCATCATGGCACAAGTGGCACCAATTACGGCGTTGGAACGCGCTGCCCTCGATAGTTTGCCCCTCGAGCTCGAACGTGTGATGGCAGGGGTGGGGATGACAGAGCTGGATGGACCGCCAGAAGTACCCTTTTATGACCGTATTTCGTGCCGACCGACACTGACCATCAACGGCTTCCACGGCGGTTACGGCGGCCCTGGCTCCAAAACGGTGCTCCCACATGAGGGACTGGTCAAGTGCGATATGCGCCTCGTGGGTGGCATGAGCCTGGCCGCCTGCGAAAAAGCGATTCGCGACCATGTCAACCAGATTGACCCGAGTGTGATTGTGACGTTTGAAGGTGGCATGGAGCCATCACGCACGCCGCTTGATTCGCCCTTTGCAGCACCCATTCACCGTGCCATTGTGGCGGCACAGGGGGTGGAGCCGTACCACATTCCATCATTGGGTGGCAGTCTGCCGGATTATGTCTATACTAAAATATTGGGCATTCCAGCCTTTGTAGTGCCCTACGCCAATGCCGACGAGCGCAACCATGCCCCCAACGAAAACATTATCATCGATTGCTACATCAATGGCATTCGCACGGGGGCGGCATTACTTGAGGAGATTGCGAAAATGACGCGTTGAATTGAGAATGGATAATTGAGAATGGATAATTGAGAATGGATAATTGAGGGTGGGCACCACAAAACTCAGCGACCGCCACGCTCTCTACATGAGCACGATTTGTGAACCCACAAGGCTCATTCGATGCGCGCGTGGTAGGATACAGGTGTGCACTGTGGCACACCCACATTGATCGAGGAGGATCACGATGAAAGCCAAGACACCACCCGACCCGCATTTACATCCTGAGAGTCAGATGATGAGCTATGCGTATGACCCTGATTTAGCAAGTCATAGCGTCAAGCCGCCACTCTACTTGACCTCGACCTTTTCGTTTACGAGTGCGGAGCATGGCAAAGCGTATGCGGAAGTCATCAACGGTTTGCGCAAACAACGTCCCGATGAAGATTTTTCCAATACCTATATCTACAGCCGTGACACGAATCCCAACCTCGAGATTTTTGAGCGGCGATTAGCCGTGTGGGAAAACGCTGAAGCGGGGGCTGCCTTTGAAAGTGGCATGGCAGCGATTGCCTTCACCTTCCTTGGCTTTCTCAATCCGGGTGACGTGCTGGTGCACAGCGAGCCCACCTATGGCGGCACCGACTACCTGATTAAGCGCATTCTGGTACGCTTCGGCATCAAGCCAGTTGGCGTCCGCTTGCGTGACGGCAATGCCGGTCTCGACAAAGTACTCAACGACCCAAGCATTGGTCCCAAAGTGGGCATGATCTACCTCGAGACGCCGTGTAATCCGAGCAACCTGATGGCCGATATTGCGCATGCAGTAGCGCACGCCAAACGCCTCGAAAAAGATGGCAAGCGCCCGCTGGTGGTCATTGACAACACCTTCCTGGGGCCTGTCTTTCAACAGCCACTCATGCACGGTGCTGACCTTTCGCTCTACTCAGCCACCAAATATATCGGTGGACACAGCGATGTAATTGCGGGTGCAGCGCTCGGCAAAGCTGAGTATATCGGGCAGCTCAAGCTGATGCGTGCCATGTTGGGTGGCATCCCAGCACCACACACATGCTGGTTATTGACGCGCAGCCTTGAAACGCTCAAATTACGCATGCAGGCGCAGTGCGAGGGTGCACAAAAAGTCGCTGCGTTTTTGGCAGCGCATCCCAAAGTTGACTACGTCAACTACTTGGGCATGCTTGATCCACAGAGCGAGCAGGGGCGGATCTATGCCAAACAGTGTCATGCACCTGGGGCGATGATTTCGGTCTACTTGAAAGGTGGCGAAGCCGAATCGTTCCGCTTCCTCAATCACCTCAAGCTCCTACACATGGCCGTCAGCTTGGGGGGCAACGAGTCGCTGGCCGAGCACCCCGCTAGTATGACGCACATTGAAGTTGACCTCGAAGACCGCATCGAAGGCGATATCACCGATGCGCTGGTGCGCCTGTCAATTGGCATCGAGCACCCCGATGACTTAATTGCGGACATTGCACAAGCGCTCGAGTACGTGTAGCGACAGATATCACACCGTTCGATGCCATGCATGCATCGAACGGTGTCGTTATTTCGTCAACGCGACCAAAGTACGCTATGATAAAGGCATCGTTCTACACAGTGTTATACAAAGAAAGGCGCAAGTCATGGTCAAGCATGCCTTTGTGTGGTGGTGTCTCACCAATCGTGGACTAAGCGACATGCAGATTCTCGATGCTGGGCAACAGGCCGGCTTTGAGGGTGTCGAAATGGTACCAGAAAAGTACTGGCAAGAAGTGCGCACTCGCGGCCTGGTGATGGTCTCGACCCAAGCCCACGCCTCAATTGAGTCAGGGCTGAATGATGCCAGTCAGCATGCCCGCATTATCGCTGAGACGACTACCCAACTGGAGAAAGCAGTCAAGTGGAACATCCCCAACCTGATCTGCTTTAGTGGTAACCGCGCAGGTCGCAACACCTACGACAGCATTGCCACGATTATCGAAGGGCTACAAAAGCTCGCCCCGCTGGCCGAACAAGCTGGTGTCAACCTGGTACTCGAGTTGCTCAACAGCAAAGTCGATCACCACGACTACCAGTGCGACAACACACCCTTTGGGGTGGCCTGTGTGGCACCGGTCAAGTCGCCCCGCATCAAGTTGCTCTACGATGCCTACCACATGCAAATCATGGAAGGTGACTTGATTCGCACGGTGCAACAGTACCACACACACTTCGGGCACTACCATATCGCCGGCAATCCGGGGCGCTTTGACCCCGATGACACCCAAGAAATCCACCACCCGCCCTTGATGCGCGCCATCGCCGCAACGGGGTACACCGGCTTTGTGGGGCACGAATATCTGCCCCGCGGCGATGTGGCCAGTGCCCTCAAGGCATCACGTCAATTGCTGAATGTCTAAACACAAAGGAGTGTATGATGCAAATCCCACCCGGACCATTTAGCCCCAACTGGCCATCGCTCCAGCAGTACCAAGTCCCTGCCTGGTATCGCGAAGGCAAATTCGGCATATTTATCCACTGGGGGCCATATTGTGTCCCTGCGTTTGGCAGCGAGTGGTACCCGCGCAACATGTACACGCCTGGCACCAAAGAATACGAACACCATCTGGCGACCTACGGGTCACATGCCAGCTTCGGCTACAAAGACTTCATTCCGCAGTTCCGTGCCGAGCGCTTTGATGCCAATCAATGGGCTGAACTCTTTGCCATTGCCGGTGCCCGCTTCGTGGTGCCAGTAGCCGAGCACCACGATGGTTTTGCCATGTACGAGACAGCCCTCAGCCGCTGGAACGCCAAAGATATGGGGCCCAAGCGCGACATCATCGGCGAGCTGAGTGTCGCCATTCGGCGCCACGGTATGATCTTTGGGTTATCGAGCCACCGTGCCGAGCACTGGTTTTTCTTTGAACATGGACGCGGCTTCGCTAGCGATGTCAACGATCCTGCCTACGCCGATTTGTATGGGCCCGCCGAGAAGTCGCCCGAAGATTGGCACCAACTCCATTCCGATGAACGCCCTAGCGAAGCCTACATTGACGACTGGTTGGCACGCAACGTCGAGCTCATCGACAAATACCAGCCACAGCTCTTTTGGTTTGATTGGTGGATCCAGCACAAAGCGTGGGAGCCGGCCTTGCAGCAATTCGCCGCCTACTACTACAACCGCGCTGCACAGTGGGACAAGGGCGTGGCCGTCAACTACAAGTACGATGCGTTTGCACCGGGGAGTGCCGTCTTTGACATTGAGCGCGGCCAAGTCACCGACATCTACCCCCACTTTTGGCAGAACGACACCTCAGTCGCCAAAAATTCATGGGGCTATACCGACGCCCAAGACTACAAGACACCTGCCAATCTTATCAGTGACTTGATTGATGTAGTCAGCAAAAACGGCGCCCTGTTGCTTAATATCGGTCCCAAAGCCGATGGCACCATTCCCGCCCACGAGGTCTATTTGCTCCACGAAATCGGCGCCTGGTTGCGCGTCAACGGCGAGGCCATCTACGCTACCACGCCATGGCACATCTATGGCGAGGGTCCCACCAAAGTCGCCGATGGCGCCTTTACGGATACCGAGCGTGCCGACTTTACCGGCCAAGACATCCGTTTCACCAGGCGTGGCGATACACTCTACGCCATCATCATGGCCTGGCCAGGCGCACAGGCACGCATCAATGCATTGGGGAGCGCCAGTGGACACATGGCACAGATCCGCAGCATCGAGTTAATCGGTTACGATGCCTCCGTCACGTGGCATCAGCATGCCGATGCATTGGTGGTGGACATGCCGGCCACACCCATTGGCAACTATGCGGTGGTGTTGCGTATTCGTTAACCACATCCAAACGCACGGGGCATGGGAGTATTCCCATGCCCCGTGCACGTTTTGAACGTTACCGACCACCCGTCAAACGATACAGCCAGCGAATACGTCGTGGGTAGGTACGACGTTGTGTTTCAATCATGGTATGCAGTGTGTAGGCGTGTGTGAGTTCTACTTTTTGCTGAAAGAGTGCAGCGTCTGCATCTACTTGGTTGACCAATTCACGCATGGTGCGGCGCAATGCGGTGTCGGGGGTAAAGTCGAGCTGATAGGTGTAAAAGTAGTGACGAAAGGCACGCCGCGCTATGGTAATTTTGGCCATATTGCGCGTCACATCGTCGCGCCCTAGGCGGATCACCGTCAACAAGTGTCTGTTGAGTTCACAGTAGCGGTGGTAGTATGTCCGCCGCACCACGTGGAGCGCCCACCGGCGCAATACTGCGAGGAGGATGATTACTGCAACCACCACACCTGCGATTGTCAGATAGCCGTTGGCATACCACGCCACAATCGTGGTGGTGATGATTGCGTGATATGGGTTGGCGTACCAGAGCTGGATGACGGTTGCAGTAGCCCAACTAATTACACTGGTAATCCATGCGACACATTGTTCGTAGAGGCGAACCAAATCACTCATGCACGATCCTTACCACTTACCCTCAGTGTAGCATATACCACTAATCTGGTATGCACACACAGACATGCCATCCCATCGCTACATTGATTTCAGCATTCCCTCAATATGCGCTTGAAAATCCTTGAGCTTGGTGGTACTCACTTTATCGAACCGTTTACTTTCGATGTACTTGATGTTGTTGCGCAATTCGTTGTTGGCCTGCTGCCACTCTTTGTACAACGTGTCGAATACACGCGACTTAAACACGTAGCGGTTGTTGTGAATATCTTCGACGAGGGCTTTTTGGTTTTTTTGTGCATCGGCGAGCAACCGCGCATTCGATGCGTTAATCGAAGCAGTTGTCAACTCGAGAAAGCGACTCAAGGCACGTTTCTGTTCCTGATTGTCGAAACGAATCAAGATGTCTGCCAAAAAACCGCGGTAGAGGTATGCCAGAATTGGTGCAAGAATGGTAACAAGATTGGCCAGAAAATCAGCTTGAGTAGCCGTATTTGTCATCAGCCAGTTCCAACCGGCCAAGAAACCCACCACCAGCGCATCGCCACTGGTTGGCATCGTCACGTTGAGACTCGTGATCCACCCCCATGCCATGAGAAGCCACGCCCACACCATCCCTGCCCATATCACCACTGTCTGCCATAGTTGCCAGAGTGTATCCATACTCCACGCTCCTCGTATCAGTCATTCATGCTAATCGGTGCCTTGCGTAGTTTTTTGATTTCACTGTAGAGGCGACCACGCAGTTCGATGAGTTCGGCGATGTCTGGTAAATCGTTGTAGCGGACATTTTTTTCTTCCATGGCGGTCATCAGTTTAATGGCTTGGGTGTTGGCTTTCTGCCATTGCTCATAGATGTACGTGTTATCTCGCGCCGAAAACTCGAAGCTATTGGCATGAATGTAGTCACGCAAGGCTTCACGGTATGTTTTGGCAGTGGCGACGTCGTTGGAACGCAGGCGCGACATCAGTTGTTCGTTGAGTTTGTAGAGCTCCACAAAGACGCGATACCGTTGTGTGTAATGAAAACTGCGCAGGCGCGGAATACCGATCACAAATGCGATGATACCGGCCAGACTCGCCAGAAATCCAGCCCATTCAGGCAACGACATCTGCGTAAATGCGGTCAGCCATCTGCCCCAGGGCAGATTGACCACCCAGTGCACACACATCTGCACAAATTGCCACACTTGCTCCATCGCATGCTCCATGATACGCACATATGACTACCAACTGCTTGTATAGCAAATTGTACATGCAAATTCACCATTTGTGTCGGGTATTTTTTACAAAAATACCCGGCTACATCCTCATGCTACAATGTCGGCATCATTGTGTATTTATGCAGAAGCACTGTGCCACATCGACGAAACACAGGCACAAGACATTATCACTCGGGGTCTCGAATCATATCATGCCGTTACAGCACTCCTCACAGACATCCCTGTTCCCATGAATATGCTCCTGGGCATCAGCGACTATGCCAGCATGCTCTATGGGTTGCAGGCATGGGTGAATCCAGCGCATGCAACGCCAAGCATGCAAACAGCATTGAAACTCAACAACGATGTGCGCGCACATCGACTCCAACTGCACCACTGGGCATGGATGCTGGGCAATACCACGACCGACATTGTGCCCGATGTACGTGCTGCAGAGCGATTATGCGACATGCCACTGCGCCCCATCATCGCATGTAAGCTCCATATGCGCCTGGCGATTTTGGGTTACGACATTACATTTGCAGAGCATTCACGCGGCCCAGTGTATCACGCTGAACGTGCCACACACTACGCACAGCGCCTGAGCTATGCACCCGTGGCGCGCGTATTGGGATAAATACATCCCCCTGGCACTCTGCATGGAGTGCCAGGGGGATGCGGGTTGTAGCGATACACGGCGACAGACAGATTCCCTAGCGCCACCACGCAGCCATCATCTGATGCATGGCCACACAATCCGCGGTGGGGTCATACGTGTTGGGTTCGTGTTCGACGGCGATCGGGCCAGTATACCCTTTGGCACGCAAAATACGCACACACTCCTCGATGGGCACCACCCCCTGTCCCCAGCGGCAGGTATCGTGAGCGCCCGCTGCCAGCACATCTTTGAGGTGCACCGAAAAAATATGTGGGTAAAGCTCAACAAGCGCTTTGGCGGCATCGTAACCTTGGGTGCCCCACCAGCCCGTATCAATGGCGGTACCAATAGTGCCATTTCCACCATCACCAATTTGCGCCAGGATATCTGCGGGTGTTTTTTCTTGGGGGTGGTTTTCAATAGCAAGCCGCACGCCGTACTGCTGCAAGACACGCACCACGCCGGCACGATCCTTGCTGAGGGCTCCGGTTGAGCCCGCGAGGACGGTAATGCCGAGCGCGTGAGCGGTCTGACACACCGTGGTGAATTCTGCCAGTGTTTCACCGAAACGCCCCCCGTAGCAGAGTGCAGTCAGACCGCGCGCCTTGAGCTGCTGGTTGGCAATGGCGAGATGTGCGGGAGTAGCCCATGCCCAGTTGAGATGGGCAGTCCAGATGTCCACATGCCGGTACCCCTGTGCCACAATCTGGTCGAGGAGCTCACCAAAGCGCTCAGCATAGGTCTCAACGGGGCGGAAATAGTCATTGGTCGCCTTGTCGCCCTGCCCCCAGCCTTCGGTCATGTTGAAGCCGACTTGGCGCGCCACATAATTGGCAGTGATAAACGAGAGATGCATGTCTCCCTCCTACAGCAATGAACGCAGATACTGACCAGCCGCCTGCGCCGAGGCATGATGATTGCCAAAACTACCGGTCTCAAGCACGATTGCACCGGTATAACCGACTGCTTTGAGCGCCGCAATCACCCCTGGCACCGGCACATCACCCTGCCCAAGTGGTTTGGCGTTGAGCAGGTCGAAGCGCGGATTGGCGCGTGTGCCACGCATACCACCGTCATGCTTGAATTCTTTGGCGTGCACCTGCACGAGGCGCTTGCCTAGCGTGCGTACGTCCGCCACTGCGTCATACCCACACGCAATCCCATTGGCCATATCCCAATAGACACCCACAAACGGTGATTTGACCGCATCGACGATGGCAGCATTTTGCGTGGCAGTGAGTGTGTTTTCGATGCCGAGTTTCACGTTGGCACTGGCAGCATCACTTGCCAAACGGGCGAGATTGTCGGTCAACCGCGCAATCCCGTCTTCACCCACGATTTCGCCATGAAAAAAGAAGGGCACCAACAATACCGTTGCCCCGATGCTAGCACACAGCTCGATGCCACGGCGGATGTTGAGCATACCAGCAGCCACCACGGTGCTGTCCGTGCTTGCAATCCCACCATTGTTGAGGAAGTGTGCGGCCACCGACTGAATAGTCACTCCGTTGGTGCGCGCCGTCTGCTGCATCATGTTGCGCATTGTGGGGCTCATCACCCCCCCCGGTAACGCATCGGCTGGCGCATTCCAATCGAGCTCAATACAATCAAACCCCAGCCGTGCCGCCTGCACAAAGCTACTTCCGAGTGGCTCATTGAGCACGTTTTGGAGGGTACCAATCTGCATGATTGTCTCTTTCCACTATCAAAGGCGCACTGGTCGCCCTGTCTGCAACGCCTGCTCCGCCGCCAAGGTCACTTTGAGCGACTTGACTGCATCAGCATACGCAGAGCGTACCAATTGTTGGTTTTTACTTTTCACTGCAGTCAAAAACTCGCCAACCTGACGAATATAGCCGGTCTCAATACCTGTGTAGCTCACTGGCTGCCCATCGATGACACCCGACAGGTTGACATCCATGATCATGCGCAAGTACAAATCACGCCCGGTAAACTCCCAGCCACAGCCATCAGGCACGTCGGTACAACTGGTGCTCACCACCGTACCAATGCCACCGTTGGCGAAATGGAGCGTCACAATCGTGCTATCTTCGAAATCTGCAATGTCGTCGCCAGCCCCTTTGTGCCCATAGGCGTGCACTTCGCTGACTTCGCCCATCACATAGCGCAAAAAGTCGAATTGATGCGTGCTCTGCTCGACAATCTGGCCACCACAAATGGCACGTTTGCCCCACCACGGGTGATTGGCACCCATGCGCACCATGAAACGTCCCAGTCCCATCACCACCTTGCGATCACCAATCAGCTCACGGGCCTTGCTGGCCATGTCCGAATAGCGTGACATGTAGCCGACCTGATTGATGACACCCGCCTTGGTAATCGCCGCCAAGGTCCGCTCAACTAACTGAATGTCGAGCCCAATCGGCTTGGCCACAAAGACCGCAGACCCCGCATTGACCACGTCGATGACATGATCACGATGTGCACCCGGCGGAATGGAAACAAAGACCGCATCGAGGGATTCTTTGGCCAGCATTTCACGGTAATCGGTGTAGCCCTGGCATTGCTCAGCTGCAGCAACCTCTTGTACGCGGGTGGCATTGATATCACACACCGCCCTCACCGGCTGTTGGTATTCCTTGAGTGCCTTGCGATAGACATCAGCAATCCCACCGATTCCAATCATTCCGACTCGCATCGTTGCGCCTCCTCTGTATTGTATGGAGATAGGATAGTATAAATGTGCGAATGTTCGGACATTTATACACAAAAAATAGCTGGCTGAGGATGCTCCTCGGTGCCACAACACCACATATGGACGATGGTATGAAAAAACGTGGAGCCGATGGTCGGGGTTGAACCGACGACCTGCTGTTTACGAAACAGCTGCTCTGCCACTGAGCTACATCGGCATTTCACCCACATCATAGCACAAGCCACGTTGTAGATGCAAATTACATATTGATTTGCATCTGGATGATAGAAAAAATGCCAGTCAGGTGCGAATTCGGCGACATATCACCGAAAAACGCCTGTACCACACGCTGTACAGACTCGAGCTCATACTTGGCGATGATGGTGTTTTTGTAGCGGCGTGCCAGCGCCATGACCCGTGGGATATCACAGCAGGCAGCCGTCATTCTGGTGACACGTTGTGCCACACCTTGTTGCCACGAGCTGTAATAGGTGGCAATGGCGGCACCCACCACCAGCCACAACACTGTCACCACAGGTGACAGCACCCAACTCAGTGCGGCCAATGCCACTGCGGCGATTCCAACCGATGCAAAAACGATGTATTGGGTATTTTTGTCGTGCACTTGGGCGCGCAGTATGTCGTATTGAGCTACGGTGTCGTAGTGTTCGATGAAATATTTCAGATCCTGCGTCTGCTCAAAGGCTTCAGCCATTTCGAGCACTTCGGTGATTTCGTAGTCGGGGAGCATTTTGAGGAGCACGCTGGTATGGTTGTGAATATAGTTGGTAGCCTCAACCACGTATTCTTTGGCATCGAGTGCCGTAAAGAGTTCGTAGCTGACCCGTGAATAGAGCATCCGGCGCGCAATTAGCACCATTGCACCCGCACACAGACGTGGGCTGCGATCCGCTTTGGAAACGAGCGCTTCTGCAGTTTGGCGGAAGTGAAACACTTGGTCGCGCACACACCGCACCGCTTCTTCGATTTCTTTTTCGGATTTTTTGGCATCCTTCAGCGCGCGCACATCGAGTGCGGTGCGAATGGAGGCTAATGGTTGCATCGATTGGATGACACTATGCGGATTCATAATCCACCTCAAATTCCTCAACAACTCTCTCTCTATACTGTACTCGATAATTGTTCCAATTTATTTGGTATTTTTACCAAAATATTTCACCCAGGGTCAACTATTTTTCCGTGATAAACCCCGCAGTACCTCAGCACAGGTCAGCGCAAGATGCGCATCCAAGCGGGTATGAATCTGGTATGGCCTATTTTTCGCCATATCACATCCACAACGTGTATCAAATTCGCCCGCAGGATTGCACCATTC
>JBKCGB010000028.1:0-8464 GCA_046303375.1 Roseiflexaceae bacterium | reverse complement strand
CTGATACGGCAACTGTTTGGGTGGGTGGTGCGGGGGCAGTCGTCGGGCTGGGGATGGGTGATGCGACTGGGGTATCAGCCACTGCCGTCGCAGTGATGAGGCGGGTGGGTGTGCTTGTAGATGCAGTGGTGATGGCCACAGACGGTGATGTACCTGATGCGTCACCGGCAGACATCCCCGCCAGATTGATTGCTCCATACACGAGGGTAAAAAGCACGCCAAAGATGACGGCGATTATCCGCCAGCCACCACCACGCCGCCATGCATATTCAACGGCGAGAATTGGCCACGCCAAGAAGTAGTAGAGAAATTTGATGATGTGCGGACCGAGTCGCCACAACCCGACGACGATGAACCTGAGTGGGTACAAGAGCGCTGCAATGATTGCAACGATTAAACCAATGATACAGCAGCCAGAGGATGCGCGTGGTTGACTCGAATTGGTGAATATATCTTGTGACATCGTCATACCTACGTAAATATGCATTATTACTCATAGTATACGCTATAAATAAGTACATAAATGTGGGCATGACGATGGTCTTGCACGTCAATACGGAATCGTTGCGCTAGACCGTATAATGGCGAAACTGTGGTAGCCACTGTTGTGATGCCGCAAACATCTCATTAACCATCGCACGAATCTCCGCAAGTGAAAGCCGTGCAGCCGTGAGTGGGTCATGACAACATGCTTGGTAAATGAGTGTAGGATTGCCTGTCAGACATCCCTGAATTGCGAGTTCCTCAATCTGACTACTCAAATGTGTCAATATTGCGACTGGTGCGGGCAAATCACCGACACTGACAGGATGTAATCCGTTTCGATTGACAAAAATAGGAACTTCGACACAAGCCGATTGGGGCAGATTCCCCACATAGCCACGATTGGGCACATTGCCGTTGAATTGAAATACTGCACCACCCTGCAACGCATTGATGATTGCAGCCGCGTATTCATTGCTCGGATTGAGATCCACTGGTGTCGGATTCGTGCGTTCTTGTGCTGCATCATCTCGCCATTTATGGCTGTGTGTCTGGTACCACTTGAGCGATGCATACGAGGCACCCGGATTCCACCCTGTGCCAGGTGTACAGTATTGTTCGATGAGTTCGGGGCGTTTGCGGAACCACCAGTTGTATTCGGAATGATGGCCACTTGATTCAGTCGTGTAGTATCCGAGTGCCAAAAAGAGCTCGTTGCGTACGATTTCTTCGTTGTAGATGGTAGGATTCTGCATGAGTTGGTGGAGCAACGGATATACATCGACGCCGTTCCATTCAAATGACAGATACCACGCCATGTGGTTGATGCCAGCACAGGTAAATGTGATTTCATCCATTGGTGCACCCAACCAGCGCGCAAGCATTTCGGCGGTACCTTGTACGCTATGACACAAGCCGACGAGTGGCACAGGGCAGGTACGGCTGAGTGCGCCACACAGCATGGCCATCGGATTAGTGTAGTTGAGCCACACGGCCTTGGGGGCGTGTTGGGCGATGGTGGCACCGATGTGTGCCATCACCGGGTAGAGCCGCAAGAAACGAAAAATGCCACTCGGACCGCGGGTATCACCGATGTTGAGATCAATGCCGTATTTGGCGGGAATCTCGACATCGTGACGCCATTGATCGAATGACCCAGCAATCGTCGTAATCACGATGTCGGCATCGGTGACGGCTTCAACCAGGTCGGTGGTTGCGTGTAGTTGGGCGGGGTATTGACCGGCTGCTATGATGCGTTGGCAACCAAAATGTGCATGTGAGAGTCGTTCGGTATCAATGTCGTGCAACACGATGGTCGCGCTCGCCAACAATGGAAAGCTCAATGCATCACGTACGAGGCGACGTGTAAAGATGTGACTCCCAGCGCCAACAAACACAATACGCATACTTCCTCCTTGGCAATGAATCATCAAACATGAAATGAATGGTGTTTAGTCATTCGGTATACTGTCGCATTTATATGTGGCATGGCACACGGGTTGCTTGGGTAATCAGCTCAATCACACGGTCAATATTGAGATGGGTGCCCACATACACATTGGCTGGTTTGTTGCAAAAGCCACGAGGATCTACTGCTGTCATCCCACGGCCCACACCACTGCCACAGTCGACTTCCATGTAGACGTGTTCGACGGTAGCGCAGCTGGGATCGAGTGCCACTGCCATGGCTTTGGGGTCAGCCATGAGCATACCTGGGCGGTTGCGGCTTTTGGCCCAGTGCATGAGATTGGTACACATGGGGCGCACAAAGCGTTTGCCCATGTCGCCCGCATCAAGCAATGCCTCCCAGCGATCCCAGAGAATAGGGTGATCGAGGGTGTTTTCCCAGGTAATCATGGTAGGTTGCAGATTGCCACGATTGAGCACCAGGGCAGTTGCCTCTGGGTCGACATAAATATTAAATTCTGCAGTCGGGGTGATATTACCACTCGCTTTGGGGGCACCACCCATAATATAGGTCTTGCCGATATAGTTGGCCAAATCAGGTTCTATTGACAAGGCGATGGCAAGATTGGTGAGTGGTCCAAGGGTGACAAGCGTACAACCGGGATGTTTTTTTGCGAGTGCGATGATGCCGAGGGCTGCATGAGTATCCTCGAGGGGGCGTGGTGCACGCAGACCGGCATCGCCGAGCCCATCGACACCGTGGATGTCGGATGCATCAGGCGCATCGACCAATAAAGGACGGGCCGCTCCACGGTAGATGGGGATGTGTGGTGCACCGAAGGCATTGAGAATGGTGCCCACATTGCGCTCCACATTGGGCAATGATACGTTGCCATTGAGCGTTGTTATCCCAACTACATCAAAATTTGGGTCAGCCAGCGCCATCAAAATCGCTAATGCGTCGTCGACACCAGCATCGGTGTCTATAATCATGGCTCGCGCGCTCATCTACGTTCCTTTCTGACAGGTATGTAGTGTATTATACGCCTTCTCAAGGAGCGCAGACACAGACTACGAGTATAATAAAACAGGGCATACATGGGCAGGTGGGTAAATGATGAAATGGCTACGTGCGATTACTCCAGCACAACTGGGTGTCGTGACGGTGATAGTAGTAAGTGTGGTGTTGTGGAGCACACGTGGCGCAGTGGGGCTGACATGGGACGAACCCGCCTACATGCGTGCGGCAGCATCATATCATGATTGGGTATGGCAACTGTGGCGGCACGGTACCGATGCACTCGCACCTGCCGTCATCAACGAATACTGGCAACATAATCACGAGCACCCACCATTGGTGAAGTGGTGGTTTGCGTTGGTCGGTGCACCACTTCGTGCATCCATGCATGTTATCGATGCATATCGCTTTGCCGCCGTGGTGCTGTCGGCGCTTTTGTGCGGTGTCGTTGTTGCGAGCAGTGCACATGTTTTTGGTCGCCGGACTGCGCTTGTTGCGCTCGCATTTATGCTGGTACTGCCACGCTTTTTTTTCCATGCGCATCTCGCAGCACTCGATGTCCCTGGTGCATTGGCGTATATCGGTGGCATCCTGCTTTTTTGGCATGTCCGAGAGCAAAAACACTGGTGGGCGACAGTGGTATTTGGTGTGGTATGGGGGCTAGGCCTGGCCACCAAAATCAATGCAGCATTTGTGCTGCCTACGGTAGCACTATGGTGGCTATGCTATGACCGGCAGCGGTATCTGTGGTGGCGCATCCTGCTCGCCGTTCCGATTGGATTGACCATCTTTGTGGCGGTCTGGCCATGGTTGTGGGTCGATCCGGTTACCCGTATCTGGGAATATGTCCGTTGGGTGACTGTCGATCATTGGCAGATTCCACAGTGGTTTTTTGGAGCGGCGTTGTTGCCACCACCGTGGTATTTTGCACCGGTGATGGTGGTTATGACCACGCCATCTTTGATGCTGGTGGCGGCACTTGCGGCGCCGTGGCTACGTGGCATCTCGCAGCGTGGCTACGTGCATCTCATTGCTATCGCTGCGCTGATGCCATTGCTGGCATTGATGGTGAGTAGTACGGTCTATGACAACGATCGATTGCTGATGGCATTTTACCCACTCATGGCACTCTTGGCAGCCATTACGGTGGTGCAGCTTGCGCATGTGCTTGCGTCCCGGTTGCATTATGCGGTTTCGGTATTGACATGGCTCATCTGTGTGCTGGTGCTTGCATGGCCACTCGCTGATGGCATCCGATTGTGGCCACACACGTTGTCGTACTATAGTGAAACAATCGGTGGGCTACCAGGGGCGCAACGTCTGCAAATGGATCATACGTATTGGAATGAAACGTATGCAGATGCGATTGATTTTATCAATGATGATGCTCCCGCAAATGCTACAGTTTGGGTGGAGGCATGGAGTCTAGATGTCCCGCAGACCTATCAGGTGACGGGGCATGCACGTGCGGATTTACAGTTTGGCAGTGATGCCGCCGGCTCAGCGTGGGGTCTGCCAACGCCGAAATTCGCCCAATACGAGGCAGATTACGTGATTGTGACCTATCGTTTTGCTGGCTGGACGGGCGCCACATGGGCGCTGGTGGCTAGCAATCGTCAACCCGTGTATGCCATACAGCGAGACGGCGTACCATTGTTGGAGGTATACAGACTACCATGAGCGATATTTTTCACCGCTTCAATACACTCCGTTGGTGGCGTTGGTGTTGGGTACCGCTGAGTTATGCACTGCTGTGTGTGCCATTGTTTTGGCAGACATTTGCGACGTGGTCAAGTGCATTAGCTACACGGTGTGTCGAGCGTTGTGATAGTGGTTGGCAAAACGTATGGATGTTGTGGTGGGTGGCACGTCAGGTCAGTCAAGGCGCAAACCCATTCTACACCGATCAAATATTCTACCCCGCTGGTGCATCGCTGTTTTGGCAAACGGTGATGGCTGCTAATGGGCTGTTGATGACGCCAGTGACACTCCTATTTGGCCCGATTACTGCATTCAACACACTCGCACTCGCAACGTTTGTGGTATCGGGATGGAGTATGGCCTTGCTTGCCGAAGCATTCACACGCCATCGATGGGGAGCATGGTTGGCAGGGATTCTGTATACGTTTGCGCCTTTCCATGTCTGGATGTCCTATTGGGGCTTTGCAGAGCGCTTGTCCATCCAGTATTTTCCCATTTTGTTGTATGCACTCTGGGATCTATCACAGCGCCCACGTTGGCGTGGGGTATGGCTCGGTGCATTTGCGTTTCTAGGAGCATTTTTTTCGAGCCACTACTATGGACTCTTTTCATTGACCTATGTGGCGATTTGGTTTGGGGTATTGATATGGCAACACCGCCGAGATGGTGCGTGGTGTCGACAACTGCTCATCCGCATGGCGGTAATGGCAGTGCTCGTAGCGACGCCGATTCTGCCGTTTGCGTGGTCGTTGATTGCACCAGGCAAACCAGTCCCTAATAGTGATGGCGTCGCGCTCAGTGATTATCTGGTGCGCCAGATTGAGTTTTCAGCCACGCCACTGACATTTGTGACGCCTGGCATCACGCATCCATGGTGGGGGGACGCAGTGTTGGGCTGGTATCGCCAGTATTCACCGAGCTATTGGCCGATTTCACTGGGCTTTGTAGTACTGGGGTTGGGTGTATTGGGTGTGATTTGGTCGCGCCGTGTGCTCGCATCATGGTTGTGGATTATGCCAGTCATCATGGTGGTGTTATCGTTTGGTCCTCGTGCTGTGTGGTTGGGCTACCACACGGGTATTCCTTTGCCGTACGACATTTTGAATTATATTCCGTTGGTGAAACTTGGGCAACGCCCGAATCACTTTTTGCTCTTGGTGTTGGTACATTTGGCACTCTTTGCTGCAGTGGCGGTACGCTACGCGTCTACTCATCTGCGGCGACCGCAGGCATGGGCAGTAGCAGTGGCCGTGTTGGTGTGTGTGGAGCTTGTTGCTATGCCGTTGCAACCTTTTGCTCCTACAAAAAGTGCCGTTTATGACGCAATTCCTGCCAATAGTGGTGCCGTATTGACGGTGCCGTTTGACCTCGACGATGGCAACAACATGTATGCACAGTGGTATACACAACGTCCGGGCGTAACTGGGTATTTGCCACGTACCAATCCTGAGCTTGTCAATACCGGATTGCTGACCAAAGCCGACGGGGTGGTGCAATTTACCCAACCCATTACCACGCTGACGGTGCTCAATACGGATGCAGCACAGGCGTTGACGCATATGATGGAGCGCTTGCACGTTGAGTACGTGGTATATGACAAACGCTTTGGCGTGGCGACGAATCCTGCAGTCTTGGCCGAATTGGCTCCGGTTATTGCAGACCAACATCTAGCACTCTACCGACGAGTACGACCTGCAACTTCGGGGGCACTGGCGGTGCTCAACACTGGCTGGTATCCACCAGAGACTGATGCAAGCGGTCGACGATGGCAGTGGAGTGAGATGTACGGTACATTTTGGGTCTACCAAGTACCATCACCTCGTCGTGCAGTGATTGTGAGTGCTGCAATTTCGGTACCTGCGGCTACAACAGTGGTGTTTGATGGTGTGCATGTCGCGCATCCAATTGCATTTGCCATTGAACAGCCACAACACATTCGACGTTATCAGATCTTGGCATTTCCAGGGACGGCAGCGGATGACTTCTGGTTTTCGGTGCAACGTATGTTTGTGGCCGCTGATCGCACAATTGGGATTTCACTCGATACACTCGATGCACATACAACGACACTCGTGATTGCAGAGTAGTCCGTTGATACAAAAATACGCAGGAGCATCAGCATGGTCGTGTGATGCGCTACGTGTATATGTATACATTGAGAATAAGTCATTGTAATCGGCTACAGTATGCTTGATGTGCATAATCAAAATTCATTGACAACTTGCGCATGGCTGTTTATTATTTATATGTGAATTGTAAGTGGAGACGTGCCGTGTTTGGACGTTTTTGGTATATACCACTGTGTGTTGTCCTTATTGCACTCGTACCTGCCTTGATGTTTGCGCGTCAAAGTGCAGTGCTTGATAGTGCTGCGATCATGCGTGTGCCATCACTGCCACAAGTCGTACCGACGACCAGTAATCCGACCATTAATGTAGCAAATGGTGGTGTGCGCACCATGCAAAACACGTCATTTGAGCAGTACGGTACGTGTACACCACCGATGACATCGTGGAGTACTATCCGCATGGAAAACATGTTTGGATGGAAGACTACGCAGCCGTTTCAAATCGAAAACTGTAGTGCCGTATCGCGCGGTGGCTCGTATCGTGTGATTGAGGTACAACCTGCATCATTGTATGGGTATACACCAGAACATGGTGCCGTTTATGCAGAACTCAATGCCTATAATGCTGGGATGGTCTATCAAACACTGTGTGTGCAAAATGGTGATACATTTGAATTCTCGTTTGCCCACCACGCTATCGGGAACCGTACTGATATTGCTGAATTCCGGCTTGGCATTCCAACTGGCCTGGATGCAGGCTCTGTGGCTGCCGATGGTTATAGTCGGCAGGTGCTCCGTGCTAGTACGACTGTTGCTGGTGGGATTACTACTGCAGTAGCACAGACCACATATACGGGCACAGTCGCAAATTCTGCG
This sequence comes from Roseiflexaceae bacterium, assembly GCA_046303375.1. Classification (GTDB taxonomy): domain Bacteria; phylum Chloroflexota; class Chloroflexia; order Chloroflexales; family Roseiflexaceae; genus UBA965. The sequence goes on along the minus strand of JBKCGB010000028.1, from coordinate 911 downwards.
GTCATTTCCGCCAATAAGTGGGGCGTCTACTCAGGAACGCATTCACTCCCCAATACAGGGTGGTCTGGCCTGCGGAATGTGGGATTCACTGCCGTTGCTGGAGCCGCGCCCACAGGTGGAAATGCACTTGATGCCATCACGCTTGGTATCACACCGCTCATCGACCTCGGTACCTCACGCGATCGTACCGCCCTCGAAGGCGCAAGTGCCACTGCACTAAACGTGCGTGTCAACGGGCGTGTTTCTAGTGGTACCAAAATCGCCATCCGGCGTAAATTAGATAATCCGGGACCGGCCACCAGCGACGTCGATTTTACCCTCGGCACACCGACTGCTGGCGCATTTGGCACGGCAACGATGGTCCATACTACCGGTAGTGATTTGTGGCTGATTACCATTCCACCGGGTGACTATGATGGTGGTATCAATGCGGGCAACAATGTGGGTGGTTTGAAGATTCCTATTACCTTTCTTACTGATAGCGCGAGCGAAGGGACCGAGTGGGCATGGTTTGAGTTGGCTCGCCCCACTAAAGATGGCTCGAGTCCCTACTTTAGTAGCGACTACAGCACTGTGACGGGTAATTGGGATTTTGCTGATCCTATCTGTGATGGCTCGTTCAAAAGTGATGGCGTCGTCTATTCGATTACCGAAAACGCTGACACACCCACCCCGACCAACTCACGAACCCCAACCAGCACCCGCACCAATACACCGACGCGCACGGCGACCAATACGGCAACCAATACACCGACACGTACCGATACCAATACGCCGACCAATACACCGACGCTGACGAATTCACGGACCAATACACCGTCTAACACGCCATCCAACACACCAACCAATACCTTTACGCCGACCGATACAGCGACGGCCACTGATACGCCCACACCCACCAATACCCCAAC
>JBKCGB010000027.1:0-11132 GCA_046303375.1 Roseiflexaceae bacterium | reverse complement strand
CTGTGGAAAAGATGGCACCGGCGCACGGCACCGATGCCATGACGGGGCGGGCAGCGCAGGCATGTGTCCCCCCTCAGCGTCATGCCATGGCGTGAAACGCCGTGGCATCTTTTCGTCAAGGCGTGCATATATCGATGTTCCCTGTGGAGCAGATGACACCGGCGCACAGCGCCGATGCCATCACGCCCAAAACAGCCTGGCATGCGATGACCGGATCACCCTCCCCCCAGCGTCATGCCATGGCGGATACCGCCGTGGCATCTTTTCGTCAAGGCGCGCATATATCGATGTTCACTGTGGAAAAGATGGCACCGGCGCACGGCACCGATGCCATGACGGGGGCGGGCGGCGCCGGAATACATAAATCAGCGGTACAAATTTGCGTGTAAATGCATTATATATACGTGGGACGTACAATGATACATGCATTGGCATGCATTTCATGATGTTCCACGACTTTTTTACGTCATTATGGTATAGTATCAGCTGGTGAAAAAAGGAGCATTACGCACATGACAGACGTACTACCAACCAAGTGGACCAGACAGGCGATACGCGCCCTCGCAATTCACAGCAAAGACAATCGGGTCGGCTTGTTTTATCGCAACACGCCAGTGACTACCCCCAACGGGCACTGGATCAGCCACACCAAACGCGACATCATCCACGCCATTCTGCGTGAGGCGTGGATGACCGGCACCCTCGATGTGACCGATTTGAACTTCTACTCGTTGTATGCCACGCAGCACGATTTACTGGCGGAATCTTTCCCGGAATTCATGCAGAGTGTGCCGCATATCATCTCCCACCACGACATCACCCTGCACCGCAGCCCTGGTCCTGAGCAGATCGAGCAGGTGTGGGCATGGCGTACCGTGGTGGATTGGCTCAAGACGCACCAATGCATGTTACCGAACGGTGCGCAACGGCCCGATGCACGCCTCCTCGATGCGGTCACACAGGCGTTGCAGGGATTGCACCCAGCGCAACAGGCGGCCGTGCTTACGCTGTATTCAAATCATCGTGCCAGTTTGCTGATGGTGCTGATGCTGGTGTTGGGGCAGTGTACGGCCGAGGAATACGCGGATGCCTTGCTGGTTGCCTCGGTGGCAGATCATCCGGTGTTTGGTGGCACCGATACCAAAGCCTACACCAAAGAAATGCGCGTGCTGATGCGTGATGCCCAAATCATTGTCGATTATTGCACGATTATGATGCGCAAATAAATCGTAGGGGCGTCATTTTATGGCGTCCCTACGCACCGGCGCAGTGTGCCGATGCCATGACGTGGGGCGGGCGGCGCAGGCATGTTTCCCCCCGCGTCATGCCATGGCGTGAAACGCCGTGGCATCTTTTCGTCAAGGGTCGCATATGTCGGTGTTTTCTGTGGAAAAGAAGGCACCGGCGCTGATGCGTGATGCCCAAATTATTGTCGATTATTGCACCATCATGATGCGCAAATAAAGCGTAGGGGCGTCATTTCATGGCGTCCCTACGCACCGGCGCAGTGCGCCGATGCCATGACGTGGGGCGGGCGGCGCAGGCATGTGTCACACAAAATACACGCGATCGATGACCATCGCACCAAACAGCAACGCCAAGTAGAGCAGCGAGTAGCGGTACAACCCCCACGCCGATTGCGTGGTGCCCTGCTGGTAGAGGCGCACGGCGTAGTATGCAAAGATAATCCCCAACACGCTGGCCATCACCAGATACGCCATGCCCAGCATCTGTAGCGGCGTGGGCATGATGGTCACGATAAACATCAAGATGGTGTAGAGCACGATTTGGCGGCGCGTCTCGTCGTCACCGGCTACCACGGGCAGCATGGGCACGCCTGCGCGGGCATAGTCTTTGGAGCGGATAATCGCCAGCGCCCAGACGTGTGGCGGTGTCCAGTAAAAGATAATCGCAAACAAAAAGAGCGACGGCAGGGTCAAACTCCCCGTGGCGGCGGCCCACCCCACCAGTGGTGGGAAGGCCCCGGCGCCGCCGCCGATGACAATATTGTTGAACGAGGACCGTTTTAACCACATCGTATAAATGAACACATAGTAGATCAGCCCGGCAAAGGCCAACGCCGCCGTCAGCCAGTTGGCCACCAGCCCCAGGATGAGCGTGGCGGCGACCATCAGCACCACCCCCAGCACGATGGCGTGCCAGCCCGGGATACGCCCGCTGGGGATGGGGCGCCGGCCGGTGCGGCCCATCAGCACATCGATGTCGCGGTCGAGATAGCAGTTGAATGCGTGTGACGCCGCCGCCATCAACCAGCCCCCCACTGCCGTCCACAATACCAAGGCTAGTGTGGGTTTGCCGGCGGGGGTGATGTACATGCTGGTGATAGTGGTCAAAATCAGCAACGAAATCACGCCGGGTTTGGTCAGGCTGACGTAGTCTTTGAGTTTTTCGCGCCAGGTATACGGCCCCACGATGTCGTCACCAACTGGTGCGCTCGCCACTGGATCGACAGCCTGCGCTGGCCACGGCAGGCGCCGTGTGCCAAACAGCAACAGGCTGGCGGTGAGCAAACTCAAGGCGCTAAGCAGGTTGTGGGTGGCACTCAGCTGCCAGCCTTGGGTGGTCAACATCCCCACCACCACCTGGATGCCAATCAACGCGGCCAAGCCGAAGCTGAGGATGCGCGGCAGGCGGGTGGGAAAGGTGCGCACCGTGGCCACGATGGTCATGGCCGCTAGGATGCCGGCGATGATCGTGTAGATGCGGTGACTGTTTTGCAGTTGGGCAAAGAGGCTGTTTTCGCCACATAGGGGCAATGTCGTACAGCCGCTCGTCCCCAGCAACCCGACCACATCAACAAACGCCAACACGGCGACGGTGCCTGCCAGTAGGATGCTGTGGCGTTGGCGCGCTTGGGCGCGTTTGCCACCGAGGTGTTGGGCTGTTGGGGTGGGGATGAGGCTGACGACTAGCAGATAACTGGCACTAAGCAGCACGGCGATGCGCCCGATGGGCAGATCAGGCCACAGCACCAGCGGCACACACGCCACTGCAGCAATGACCGATGGCCAGCGTAACGGGGCGGTATAGACCCATGCGACGATCATAGCAAAGAGCATACAGCTGGCAATGAGCGTGGCACTAATCGGGAGCACGGGCGTCATGGTGAGGAGCGCCAGCGCGACAAACGCAAACAACGGAACAGCACGACTGGTGGGTGCAAGGGTGGGTAGTGATGATTCGTGCATAACAGACTCCTCTCGGTACCATCGCCCGCTAGTATACCACTTGTGTTGAGATTCACAAGCAGATTGATTAGAGATAGGTGTCACGCATGGTGACTTGCCATATATAGAGTACACCGGCGATCACATGTGCCGTGGCTAATGCCACGAGCAGACTGGTCGTCCAGCGTGTGCGGGCACGGTGGAGCATGCGGAGCAGGCTCCCAACGGCAATCGCATAGCAGGCTGGGATCATGATGCGCATCCCCCAGGCAAAGTTGTTGGCCTGCATATCGGCAGGCTCACTAAAGACCCAGTACTGTGCCACTGCAACCACAAAGGCCACCACACATACCTGTACAAATCGATCGCGCCACAACCAGCGTGCCACGCCGAGGGTGGTGAGTGGCAGTGCGGTCAGCTGGAGCATGGAAAGAATGGGATGTGGACTACTCATCCGGGCTACTGTCCAGATGTCGACAGCAAAATCATTGCCGCCATTGCTGCGAATGGTGGATTGGTATGCGAGCACCCCGACCACGCAGCCAATGGGGAGCATCCACCACCACAACTGGGGTGCTGGAGACCGGTGCACGATATAGGTGCCAAGCATGACGACGACCATAGCCGGTACAAATGCGAGCGGTGCGTTGGGTTTACCGAGTGCGGCTAATACAGCCAATAGGGTGGCAAGTATCATCCAGTATGTACGCCGCGTGGCGTGGCGTGGTGCCAACGCCATGGCAGCCACCCACAACGCTGCCCATGTGACCGGTCGCGTCACCAGTGTGGTGGCGTTGTGCACGATGATGTTTCCCCCCTGCCCTTTGTAGAGAAAGGGGTTGATGTCGGGGAAATAGAGCGCTGTGCTGGCAAAAATACTGAGCATACCCGCTCCTACCCACGTCCAGTGCACACGCGGTCCAGCAAAGCGCCGCACAATGACAGCCAACATAACCATGCTGACACAGTGGTAGATGAGGAGGGTGATGGGAAAGGCGGTCAAAAAGAAGCGGTCACGGATCATACTGGCGATGAGCCCTGTTGATGCATGCAACAGGGGATGGGGAATGGGCGCATTCCAATTAAAGGCATAAAATCGAGTGGTGGCTTGGGCTTGGCCATCTACCCACACCATGTAGCGCACCAAGCGCTGTCCTGTGCTGTACAAGCGTGCATCGTCGAGATGATATGGCAGATCAGAGAGCATGGCGCCGTTGAGTTGGCGGAGTGTGATGAAGTGGTACAGGATGATAAACGCCACACCAACCACGGGAATGATCCAGCGCATCAGCCAGTGTGCCCCCGGGTGGCGCACGATGTGCGGCCGCCAGCTGAGGGCGGTGCCCAGCATGATCAAGCCCACAAAGATGAGTTGCATCCACCAGCCCCGTTGTGCGTAGATGGGCCATACGCGGATGAGACCCCATGCCACGATGATGAGTATTACTGCCACGAGTGTGCGCCCTAATGCGGGTGGTAGTGCATATTTTGGGAGATGCCAATGATATGTGTGATAGATGTCTCGTGCGATTTGTATGAGTACGATGAGTGCACAGATGAAGCCAAATACACCAATAGAAACGGTTGTGTCCCATGGCGAGAACTGTATCATCAGCCAGGGTAGTAGACTGGCACTAGCTAACACCACCAGGGAGGTCACTCGCGACAGGTGCCAGCGCCACTGCACTGCTGCCATGCTCAATGCGCTCAATCCAATGATGACTAGCCATGTTAATGGGGGGAGTTGCCATGGACGTGGCATCACGGGGGTGAAGTGCAATGCCGCTAATGCGATGCCAAGTGTGCGATTACCTACGTGGGTGGCAGGGATATTGGTGATGTCGAGCGTGAGGGTTGTGTGTGGTTGGTATGGGGTTGCGACGAGTGTGTGATAGTGGCGAAAACTTCCCGCCACAGGGTGAAATGCGGCTACAACCGTTTGCTGTATCGCTATCGTGGTATGCGTGTCTGCTCGCGCACTCGCCGCATAGAGCGACAATACTGCAAAACGTGTCCGTGGAGCGGTCACAGTTATCTGTGCGGTGGTGGTACTCCAGCGAAACGATATCAGCTGATCGGGAGTGGTTTCGACGCCAGCAAAACCAACCAAGGCGCGTGGCGTGACCGTCTGTGCGAGCAGGACTGTGCTAGCGGGGGTGATGCTACCACACCACAGTAGGGTGATTACCACATAGATTACCCCAAGTACCACACGTACCGTTGCGTTCATACTTTCGCTCAAATACAGGAAACAAGGTCCACACACACAAATTCCCCCAGCGCACCATGCCCTGGGGGAATTTGTGTTATTGGTTAGGCGGACGGTTCGGCGCTGAGTTCGGGTTGACCCTGCACCGTTTCGTAGACTTGCCCGTCACGCATGTGATGGATGACATCAGCATATTGATGCACCGATTGGTCGTGGGTGGCCATGATGAGGGTCACCCCTTCATGTTTGACGATATTGCGCATCAGGGTGAGCAGATTGCGCCCAGTGGTGGAGTCCAGCTCACCTGTTGGTTCGTCAGCGATGAGCACTGGTGGGCGGGTGACTAACGCCCGTGCAATAGCCACGCGCTGTTGTTGTCCACCCGACATTTCGGATGGACGGTGGTCGCTCCACTTTTCGAGACCGACCAGTGTCAGTGCTTCGATCGCCCGTTGCCGGCGTTCGGCACCAGATTTGATGCCGAGGATACGCAATGGCAGTTCCACGTTTTCCCAAGCTGACAAAATGGGCAACAAGGCAAACGCCTGAAAGATGAAACCAATCTGGTTGCGGCGGATGAGTGTGAGTTCATCGGGCGAGAGTTTACTCAGGTCGTTGCCGAGGAACTCGATGCTCCCCGATGTGGGGGTGTCGAGCCCACCAATCATGTTGAGCAGGGTTGTTTTACCAGAGCCAGAACGACCCATGAACGCGGTAAACGATCCACGGGTAATAGTCATGTTGACGCCACGTAACGCTAAAATCTGTTCGTTGTTGACGTTGTAGGCACGCATCGCATCGACGATACGCACCGCAGTGGTGGTATTGCTCATTTAATCCGTCTCCTGACTGACGCCATCAGGCGATCGATTGCACTCGGTCGTAGTTCGGGTGGAGCATCCGCATCGGTGAGACGGCGCTCGCGGTCTGCATCGAGCTCGGCTTGGGCGTCACCTTCGGGTGGCTTGATAAAGATGCCTGCTTCTTGCTCTTCGAGCACCAAGCGGTCTCGAATGTTGTAGCGCTGTCGGAGCTCCTTGGGGATCTGCAAGCGTCCCGCCGAGTCCAGCATGTGCAACTCTTCGAGGATGGCTGGTGTGGTGGTGTCGTTGGAGACATTGGGTCGCTTGTAGGTCTCGCTACTCGTTTTGCCGTCGCGAATGGCCACGACACGATTAACGAAATGGGCAATGTTGGGGTCGTGTGACACGATGATGACGGTCAGTGCAAAGCGCCGATTGAGCTCATGGAATATGTTAAAGACGATTTCGGCTGTCTGTGAGTCGAGCTCACCGGTAGGCTCGTCGCCCAGGAGCAGGGCGGGGCGATTGGCGAGAGCAATTGCAATGGCGACGCGCTGTTGTTCACCGCCCGACAGCTGTGCCAGTTTGTGACCACGGCGGTGATTGAGGCGCACGGCGTCAATCAGCTCGCCAATCCACTCTTTGCGCTGCTTGGGTGGAATTCCGCTCATAATCATGGGTAGCTCGATGTTTTGCTCGACATCGAGATAGGGAATCAGGTTGCGTGCTTTCTGTTGCCAAATAAAACCGACATACTGGCGACGGTAGGCGTCGAGCGAGCCATCCGTTAATTTGAGCAAATCGTTGTTGGCTACCACCAATTTACCAGCCGTGGGGCGGTCAAGCCCGCCGATCACGTTGAGGAGTGTGGTTTTGCCTGAGCCCGACGAGCCCACCAGTGCCATGACTTCGCCACGGCGAATGGTGATATCGAGCCCCTGGAGCGCCATGACTTCGAGGTCGTCGATGCGATAAATCTTGACCAGGTTTTCACAGGTAACAATGGCGTCGTTGGGTGTGGTGGTCATATGGCTTCTCCGAGTTTGACGGCCTGGAAGAGCTTCATGCGGCGCAGTAACACTACAGTGATGGCCACTGTTGCCACCAGCACCACACCGAAGACCGCATAGATGATGAGAATTTGCTCGGTGGCGATTTGCACACTGAACGGTGGGAAGAGGTCGCGCTCATATGAAGGGAGCTGCAAGAACGGAATAAACAAGTTGCTCGCTGAGATGCTAATGAATGTGCCTGCGATTACTGCTACCCCGATGATGAAGGTCTGCTCAATGGCCAATAGTGTCCCGAGCTGTGCCGTCGAAAGCCCAATGGCACGGAGCATGCCGAGTTCGACGAAGCGCCGTTGGAATGCCAGAATCGAGTAAAACAAGAAGCCGAGCATCGACAAAAATGCAGCAGCTACGAATCCCACTGACAGCAACCCAAAGAAGCCTTGACGTTCGGGACGGAGGCGCTCTGCATCGATGACTGCGGGGGCAAACTCACGGACAAATGTTTTCATGCCAATGGTAATCGTGCCACGGTAGAGCTCGTCGTAGCTGATTGAGCTATCTGCGACGAGGCGCAACCAGACGTCATACGGGTATTGCCCACCCTGCATGTCAAACGAGTACTCCAGATTGCCGACCACGACTGGTCCCTCTGACGGATAGGCGGTGGGGAAGAGGTTGACGAAGCCTTTGACGACCACCGGGACATTCACGGTGGCATCCAAATTATTCATTTGAATGAAAAAGCTATCCCCGATACGCAAATTGACCATCTTGGCAAAGGCTTTATCGACGAGTACCCCGCTCGGATCTTCGGCGAGCAGGTTCATCAACTCACCGAGTGGCTGGTCGGCAAAGTCATCCCGCCAGTAGACCACTTGTGGGAATTCGAGGCGGTCAATGCCGTAGTAATGCGCATCGAGTGAGTTCGAATTAATCACGATACGCACCTTGGTGTTGGCCACACGCGTGGCATGTGCCACCCCTGGTATTGACATGTAATCGGTCACTGGCAAGAAGAAATACTTCGGCCCGGTGAGTTTGTTGTCATCGGGATTGGCTACCATGGCCGATTCAATGCTCCCAGGTGCCGATGAACCACTACTGCCTGTATCTTGCCCCATATCAAAGAGCATGACATCACTTCCTGCAATGTAGTGATTACGTTCGAGCAGGTTGGTGTCGAGTGATTTGGCCATCGAAGCAGTGAATCCTGCGAGGCTGAGTGTCACAATCAGCAACAATACGGGGCCAGAGTAGGCTCGTGGTGTACGTGAAAGGTAGCGCAGTGCCGTGATACCTGCAATACCGGGGAGATAGCGGGTAAAAAACTCGAGTACATTCATTAACATCGGGAAGAGACGCACTGCAATTAATGCTGATGCAAAAATAAACAGACTGGGCGCAATCAACAGCAACGGATTATTGAATGGGTCAACTACGCCTGCGCCGCTGATCATTCCCAGCGACCCTTGTTGTTGGAGCATCCACCAGCCATAGCCAATGGGAATCATCAACAGGATGTCGAGATATGCGCGTTGCCAGAAGGGTTTCTGTGTGGCACGGGCACGCTCACTTTTAAACGACACGATGGTGTATTTGGAGGTGAAAAAAGCTGGAATCAAGGCGGCGATAAGCATCAATCCAACGATTTGGATGGCACGTGACCAGGCGTCTTGAGACATACCAATCGGCAAGAATTCTTCGATGGGGCGGAAATCGAGGAACGAGCGCGTCCACGTCATCGCAATAGCGGCCAACTGACCAATCCCGACACCCACACTGATGGCTGCCAGCCCGATGATGACCCACTCAATCGAGTAAATGCCCAGCACTTGAACGCGAGACGCGCCACGACTACGCAACACGGCAATTTCGTTGCTTTGCCGTTGCACGACCAACCCTGCGACCAAGACGACGAAGTAGGCGATGAGTCCCAGCACGGGAATGCTAAAAATAGTTAGTGTGGTGGTCAGTTGCTTGACACGTGTAATATGACGCAACAAGGCATCGATGGGGGAGACGTCGAGACGCACTCCCTTGAGGATTTTGTTGGCTTCGGACGTGGCCCGATCGATGCGTGCACCAAAGGCGGGCACGTCGCTCGACCGCAACACGGTGCCATCAGCGACCACGTACCACAGTGCCACATTAATCGGCTTTTCGTTGGCAGCTACCAAGTGCCGTGTAAACGATTCCTCTGCGGTAAAGAGCGTCTCACGGAGGACATCTGGTGCATAAAACCAGTAGTCGTCACCGGGGTCTCGTGGCTGCCAAATCCCACTCACACGAATGGGAATCATGCTCTTTTCGGGGGCATCACGCTGTGCAAAGACGTAGTAGACTTCGTCTGGTTGCAAGCCGAGCCCATATGCAAAGTCGGCTGCCAGCATGACTTCCATGGGTTCATCGATGGTGGTTGCTTGTGGCAGGCGCCCTTCGAGGATGTCGATGTGATCACCAATGTTATCTGCGTAGGCAATCGCCACCCAGCCCAACGGTTGACCACCCCCTTCGGCAGTGAGTTTGAGTGGGATTTTGTCGGTTGCCACGAAGCGGGTTTGCCCTGTAATTTCGAGACCGAGCCGTGCAGGAAGCTGCGTGGCGAAGTATTCATCGATTTTGGGGAGACTGTCAGGCGCAATTTCCCCCGACATACTGCCCAGATAGCGATACATGAACGCAAACGGCGGACGTTTGGTCCCGTTGAGGGTGCTGGTCAGCTCTTCACGCAGAATGCGATATCCGACGGCTTCGGCATACACGGGGATGCTCACCACGATGGCAACCGCAATAGTGAATCCGGCAGCAATTGCCAAAATGAGTGACAGATTGCTCCACAGCCGGCGCCCAACCACAACCACAATGCCAGTAAGCCATGCCCAAGGCACCGCACGCCATGCGCGCGGTGCCTGAGTGGCAGATGAATCAAGAGAACGTGAGGACATGCGATCTCCTCGCTATGGGCTTATTGGCCGACAACCACATCACCTTCGTTGAGACCTTCCAAAATCTCAACTTTTTCGGAATTGACGATGCCGATACGTACATCTTGGCGGCGCTGTTTGGTTCCTTCTTTGACAACCACAAAGCGCCGGCCTTCAAAGGTGCGAACGGCTTGTGGTGGTAGCCAGAGTGCGTCTTTTTGGCGCTTCAAGGTGATAACCACTGATGCCAAATCTCCCACTGTGAGTTCAAGCGCACTTGGTGGCGCAAATTCGATATGGTAGGCCGGATCTGGGTTAATGGTGGCCGCCGATGATGTGGCTTTGGTGGGGAGTTTGACAATCGTGCCGGGGACTGCCACCGCAGGTGCCCGTGCAAAAAAGATGTCTACAACCATACCAACGCCGATGCGGCTAGCATCATCGGTGGAGACGTTTTGGACAAGCAATTCTTTCTCGGCATCGTCCATCACGGTAATCACAGAACGATATGCGTCAACTTGCTTGCCTGGACCCGTGGCAACTTCAGCGACTTTCCCGTCAAATGGAGCAATCAGCTGACCAGCGGCAATGGCGGCGGTGATGTTTTCGAGTTGCAGTTGCGCCGCAGAAAGTTGCTTTTCGAGCTCGGGATCACCCGTCTGAGAAGCCTCTTTGACGGCCAGCTCGGCACGGGTCACAGCACGTTGTGCTGCTGCTACGTCGTCTCGATCTGGTGTGGCGGTGAGCTGGGTGTACGCAATCTGTGCTGTGTCAAGATTGGCTTGCGCTGCATCAATCAACGGCTGGCGGTTGGCCTTGGCCGCCTGTAAATTCTGGTAGGCCGTATTCATGGCTGCAGTGGCCATATCCAGGTTGTTTTGGGCGGTGATGTATGCAGCGCGGCGCTGGTCATATTGTGCGTGTTTGGGGTCGTTTTTGAAAACATCCCAGTCAAAAAAATCCTTCGCAAAGGCTTCTTTGACAATGGGCAAAGA
>JBKCGB010000026.1:0-30931 GCA_046303375.1 Roseiflexaceae bacterium | reverse complement strand
CCTGACTGCGTCAACAACCAGCCCATCAGCAGATTAAAGATGACGGCAATCGCACCAATTATTACGGGGAGGCGGGTGTTTTTGCGGGCAAACCAGATTCGCACTGCAATTTCGGCCACACAAAATCCAGCAAGCCCAAGCATGTACCCTTGCATGGCGGTCACGGTAAGTGCCGCAGATGTGGCATCAAAGAGACCACGTTGGTAGAGGAGTCTCACGATGAATGGTGCCGCATACCACATCACGATGCTGGTTGGTAGCGTGACAGAGAGCACAGTTTGTAAGGCACGACTTGCGTTGCGTGCAAATGCATCTTCTTCACCATGTGCAAAATGATATGCGAGGCGTGGGAAAATAACGGTGCCGATGCTCAATCCGACTAATCCATGCGGTAACAACATGAGTTGCATCGCATACCCGGATGCTGCGACTGCACCAATGCCAAACGTTGAGATGATTGCAATCATGCTCAACAGATTAATTTGCCAAATCGATTGTCCAAAGAGTCGTGGCAACAACAACTTCCACACATCGTTGAGCCCTGGGGTCTGATACCAGGCACTGATTCGATACTGCCAGCCGAGACGCCGTAGGGTAGGGAGTTGTACGAGTGTGAATGCTAAGGCTCCACAGAGCACTCCATAGATGATGCCGTGTATGCCGTACCACTGCGCAAATATCGCTGCACCAGCAATAATGCCGATATTGTAGAGATTTGCACCAAGAGTGGGGATGCCGAATTGCTCATGTGCCTCGAGAATCGCTTTGAAAATCCCCCCAATGCCGAGCATAATTGGTTGGAGTAACAGCCAACGCATCAGCGTAGCGGTGAGCTGTTGTTGGTCTGGTGCAAAGCCGCGTGCGGTAGTCAGTGCCACTAATGGCTCTGCCCAAATCGCGGCTCCAACCGATACAACCACGAGTATCGGCAATGTCAGGTTGAGAATGCTACTCGATAGTTGATTTGCGGCATCATCGCCTGCATCACGACGCTGTTGCTGAAAGATGGGAATCAGCGCCGTACCCAATGCACCACCTGCGACCACGAGATAGATGAGGTCGGGAATCGCAAATGCGGCCCGATATGCATCGACTTCTGGGCTCGTGCCGAATTGTGCGGTGATAAACATGTCACGAATAACACCCAACAAGCGACTTACGAGATACCCTGCGGCAACGATCAGTGTGTTGACCATCGTACGCACGCGCGTGACACCCATCACGACTCCTTTGTTGCACAGCTGAAGTGATTTTGGTATAATGCCAATTCAGAGACTCTTATGAGCCCTTGTGTCTGAATTATACGGGAGAACCGTCACCTTGGCGAACACAAAATCAGCTATGAAGCGTATCCGCGTGGCTGCTGCCCGCAACGAGCGCAACCAATCGTACCGCGCCCGCGTCCGCACCTTTGTCAAAAAGGCCGAGCAGACCATTGCAAGCGGTACCGCCGATGCAGCTGTGATTCAGCAGGCAATCAGCACTCTCGACAAAGCCGCTGTCAAAGGCGTCATCCACAAGAACAACGCAGCGCGCAAAAAGTCACGCTTGATGAAGAAAGCAAACGCTGTCGTCACCAAGTAATCAATCGTACGACGTCGCACATAAGCGCCCGCGGCATATGCCGCGGGCGCTTATGTTTCCATCACCAGTAAATCGAGCCCGGCGGTGACATCGACGGCGCCAGTTTTGCTCTGATGATCGAGTTTCAAGAGGTGTGCGTGGAGGCGTTCTAGTTCATCACTACGAAACCCACGTGCCTGCTCGATGGCCTTATCGGTGAGGAATCCAGGCCGTAGCCCGACAGTGGCCGCAATGTCCGCGGACCGCACCCGTTGCTGGTCGAGAAGTTGTACCTGCAACAATATACGCAGTTGCCGCGCAATCATAAAAATCACATACTGTGGTGCTTGTCCATCGTCTAGCAGATTGTGTAATTTGGCCAATGCCAGCCCTTTGCGCCGCGCTGCGAGGGCATCCACAAAGGCAAACATGTTTTCTTCGGTATCATCGCTCACGAGCAGGTCAACCGTTGCCGCAGTAATCTTTCCACCGGGTCGTACATAGGTGGCCATCTTGGTCAATTCGTTGATGATTGTACGTCCGTTATTGCCAACCAGGGTAATCAGGCGTGCAGTAGCTGGGTTGTCGATGACTACATTCAGTGTACGTGCATGATCACCGATCCAGCGGATAAGCTCTGTTTCTTTGGGGTGCAAAAATTCTTTGGTTTGTCCTATTTTGCTGATGTGATTAAAGACAGCATTCCGTTTATCGAACTCTTCACTCTCAACAAACACAATATCGCTCCAGGCTGGGATGCGGTCGAGATACGATTTGAGTTCATCGCGTTCTTTGCCGGCTTTTTGATGTTTGAGCAGGTCGGTGACTACGATCATGCGCCGGTCATGCAAAAACGGGAATGCTTCACAGGCCTGGATGAACGCATCCAATTTGAAGCGTTTCCCTTCGAGTGTGGTGACATTGAGTGAACGCGCAGACTCAGGGATCTGTGCCATCAGTTCTTGCAGGGCTTCACTTCTCCGATATTCATCTGGGCCATAAAAAACGTATAACATGGTATCCCTTACACGGTATATTCACCAATCTGTTTGAATGCTTGGTAGGCGAGTGTGGGGTCAGGATGTGCAAGTTGTGGTAGTCTGGGAGCACCAACCTGTGCTACTCCTGATGCGGTGATGATTGCTTTTATCGTACTTGCGGCCCCAACTTTACGCACATATGCATCCACCTGTGCCACTTGTGTTTGAATGTCTGTGCGATGTGGTGCATCGCTGAGTATGCGCAATGCGCGTGGCACAATGTTGGCAATGGCAAGTATCGACCCCGCCGCCCCATCACGGATGGCTTGCGCAAGGATGGGCGCATTGCCGGTATAGATTTTGAGGTGTGGAAATGATGCGACCAGCATGGCAGTATGTGCAGCATCAACACCACTGTCTTTAATACCGAGAATTTGCTCAGGGTGGCTCCGACACAATGCCTCGATAATGGGTACCGTAATTGCGACACCGGTCATTGGTGGGATGTGATAGAGGATGATTTTGCCATGGGCTGGCAGTGCATCGCAGACCGCACGATACCATGCAATAACACCAGCATCTCCACTCTGTTTATAAAAAAACGGTGGGAGCACGAGGGCGGCATCAGCTCCTGCATCGATGGCGGCTCGTGTCAACGCCACGGTGTCACTAAGCGCTTGGCAGCCCGTGCCTGCAATAATCTGCAGATGACCACGTGCTGCAATCGTAGATTTGATAATTTCGAGACGCTCTTGGACACTAAATGACGGTCCTTCACCGGTTGTGCCACATGGTACTACACCATCGAGTCCGTGCTGTGCAAGGTGACGCATCAGTTGCTGCATGGCATTGGTATCGAGCCGATTGGTAGCGTCGAGCGGTGTCACAATTGCGGCATGTAATTCGGGCATTTGCCTACTTCTTTCTGTGCGTATAATAGTAGCGTATATGACGAAAGGGGCGCTCCATGTTTGTACGTGGTGTTGTCTTTGGTATGAGCGTAATATCGTGTCTATTGGCATGGCTCACGCTGAGCCGTGCGCAAACTGCAACTGCCTCGCTCATCGAAATCCCGTTGACACACTGTGATCCAACAGTGGTGTCACAACGTTGTGCATCAGTACTCGCACACATTGAAAGTGACTCGCCATGGATACTCAAGCCCAGCGTAAAGCCATCCATCAACTCGTGAGCTTTGTGTTGGCACTGGTCGCAGCACGCCTCGCATTGTGGCTTGTTGACAAAATCATGGGCGATCAGTCGCACTAACCTGTGCTGCGTAGTAGCCGTGGTGTGTACTGGGGATAAGGGCTGCAATATGGCACATCATTGTATCTGTCAATGCAGTCATTTCTACAGGGTCAATGTTAATGACGCCACTTGCTGATACCGGTTGCCATGCCTTACCGTATGTAATTGTAACTGGTGCAGTGATACCGTGCTCAACGCCATGCATGCCGACGGGCACGATGGGTACGCCCGCGCGCAACGCCATGCGTACCGCACCGCCGCGTCCCTTTTGCAGCTTGCCGTTTCCACTGCGATGCCCTTCTGGAAAGACAATCATGATATGACCTGCATGCAACGATGCCACCGCTGAATCAATGGCGCCGGTATCATTTTGCCCGCGACGTACTGGGATGGCCTGCATGCCACGGAACCACCAGCGCGTGACTGGTGTAAAGAGCTCTGCTTTGGCCAACCAATACGGAATATGCGTTAATGGGATGCTACCTGCCACGACAAGGATGTCATGCCATTTGATATGATTTACCACGAGTACAAATGGTGTCCCTGCAGGGGGGAGATCTGCGATGCCGCGTACATCCCACTTCAAAATTCCCCAACGGCGTAACAGACCACAGACTGCTTGTAAGAAGACAAAATGATAATAGGCGAACTTCATATATGCTCCGCTGGAGTTTGTGGAACGTTGGTCATTTCTTCAGCATAGAACCCATGGTACTCGCTTGGGAGCAGTGCTGCAATGTGTAGCATGATTTCGTTGGTCAAACGCGCCATTTCTGGTGCGGGGATTTTGTCGAGATTGCCTTCGCGAATCTCTGGCGTATAGGGCTTGCCAAAGTGGATATGCCGTTTGCTAAACCAAAACTTGCGCTGATTGCCCACAATTGCAACGGGTACAATTGGTGCGTGTGCGCGCAACGCAATTCGGGCTGTGCCACCACGACCCTGTTGTAATTTGCCATTGAAACCACGGGTGCCCTCTGGGAAAATAACAAGGACTGCACCTTGAGCGACACGATCTGCGGCGCGTTCGATGGCTTGGATGTCACGTTGCCCTCGCCGTACGGGGATGACCTGCATCATGGTAAACCACCGCCCGAAAAGACCATCCACAAGGTCGACTTTGGCAAACCACCATGGCCGGTGTGAGAGTGGTACACCCCACCCGATTAACGGGATATCATGCCAATGTACGTGATTCACTGCCAAAATAAGCCCCTGTGGCCGCGGAGGCAAATTTTCACGCCCGGATACACTCCACGTCAACAAGCGCAGACGATTGCATACCTCGATGAATGAAATGATGAGGAAGTAGTTGATGAAACTTAGCATGTGCTCCTCAGTTTCAGGGTAGACGTCCTATGTTGAGCGCATACACCATGTGCCCACCTGACCACCCTGACAGTAATACGATGCCGAATATTCCTACAAGATACCACAAATACGTATAATATCGGGGAGATTCCCAGGCTGGTGCTTGCATTTTACGTCTGAGTTGCCATGCTTGCCACAACAGTCCGACCAATAATATCGCCGATAAGGCATGGAAATTAATCCACCACAACGTGTCGGGATGTGTTGTTGGGTCGTTTAAGCGATTGATTGCATCTACCGTGCCACTCACCAGACTCGGTAGCGTGCTAAACCAACCGACAACGACCAAATATGAGCCACAGACTTCGTAGTTGGTGATGCGCCTGTACCACCCATAAAAGGTAAAGCCTACCGCTGCCAGGACAACACCGATGGGCAAATGAACAGTCCACGGGTGCACAATTAATGTGGTTAATTCCATATCATGCTCTTTGGAGATTGCCATATGACATCATGGTAAGATGGCATAAGGAGGAACCTATGCGACGTGCGATTTCCACACTGCTTCTGAGCATCATTATATCAGTATGTTGGCCACAACTCGCAGGCGCACATGGCCTAGTTGCTGGTGGTGCACGTGTCATCGAAGCTCAAGCTGGGGCATATCACCTGCGTGTTGAAGTCACCGTTCCCACTGGTGCACCAGCGCTGATGACTGTCAAAATTCTACCGCAACAGGCATTTGATGGCGTCACCACCATGGTTGTGCGTGCCACGCATCGTGCCACCCAAGCCGATGTTTCACAGACCATTACTATCCCTGCCAACATGCACACTATCTCGGTTGCAGATCTACTCGTGACTGAATCAGGGGGGTGGGATGTCTCAATATCGGTGCGTGATGCATCCCATGGCCTTGGTGAAATGAGTATTCCAATAACCGTGTATCCGCCAGTCGTGCCACCACTCACAATCCCACTTTTCGTGAGCATCGCAGTACTTGCGGTCGTGTTGTTTGCAAGTACCATATGGCCACCACTTCAATCATGGCATCGACCCGTGTATGCACACCTCATTACCGCATCATTGAGTATCAGCATCGTGTTGGGGTTGTTAATGACATGGCCCAACCTACGTATTGAAATCCCGAGTGGTGATACTACCAGTCGGCCATATGTCAATGCTGACCTGATGGTCGCTTCAGATTCTGTTCGCAACGTCGATGTGTTGCGGATTGCCTTGTTTGATGGTGCAACAGGCTTGCCAGTCGATGATTTGGTGCCGCATCACCAAGCCTTGATGCATCTGGTATTGCTTGATACCACTGCGCAGTCGTTTCTGCATCTGCATCCGGTACGGAGTGCACCGGGTGTGTATAACGTTGATTTACCCGCATTGCCACAGGCAGAATACGATGTTTCCATTGAATTTGAGCGGGTAAACAGCGGATCACAGAGTCTGCGACAGCGCCTCGAATTGGGGACTGAACCGTTGTCAGCAGTGGTATTTGCACCTATTCCTACGGAAGTTGCGCTGGGTGATGTGGTCGCACGCATTAGTGCGTCGACCCCGATTGTTGTGGGGCAGGCGACCGAAATACGCGTCCAGTTGCTCAAGCGCGGTCAACCCGTGGAAGCACTCGACTATTGGTTGGGCATGCGCGGGCATTTGCTTATTCGCAATGACGCACGCACGTTGTTTGCACATGTGCATGCTGCTGGAATCATGAATGATGCGTTTCAGCCAGTGAGTATTGCTGGAGATACTGTGTCGTTCGTATACGCATTCCCCAAGCCTGATCGCTACACCATCTGGATTCAAGTCATGATTGATGGCACACTACTGTCTATCCCGGCCACCGTTGAGGTGACATCACCATAGTGGAGGACCACATGCGTCTGTTTCTGGGAGTCTTGCTGCTCATCTGTTGTGTCAGTTGCAGTATGGCCGCGTACACGGTACGCAGTGCCCAGTACTCAATTAGCGTGCAACTCGATACTGTGGGCGTCGGTACACGCCCGCTGACGGTCACGCTCAAGGATCTGCAGGACCAACCAGTCACTGATGCAACAATTGTTGTCACACCAATCATGCAACAGCACGGCATGCTCGGTATTCCGCAGCTGCTGAAAGTCACAGACAACGGGGTCTACACGCTCACCGAATTCGAGTTAAGTATGACAGGTGAGTGGCAGCTGCAGTTTGACATTACACGTGCTGGTCAGCGTGATACGATAACCTTGCCTGTCGTCATCCAATAGGTGTGATAACGCACATCAGTGTTGTAAAAAGACGCGATCCCCAACTGCAATCATGCCACGTGTGTGGTGCACCATGTTTTGTCCAAAAATAACCCCCAATGCCTGTTTGCGAAACGTCGCAAGGGTAACGAGTGGCTCTTGATGGCGTGCACCACTCATCTGGTCAGTGGTGGTTACCACACACCGTGCACACGGCTTCACTGCAGTCATGCGCACCGCACCTACGGTGAGCTCCCGCCAGTCGTCTTCGGCCCATGCGGTACTCCCTGCAATCACAATATTGGGACGAAATCGGTCCATGCCAATCGGCGTGTCAAGTCGCTTATTCAGATCTGCGAGCGATGCATCGGTGGTCAAAAGACTTGCGAATCCATCAGCAAAACTCACTGCATCGTTGGCTGAGGTGGCGTATTGCGGATTCACATAGCGGTTGTATCCTGCGGCCAGGCCGACCAAACGGCATGGCTGGCCTAGCACTGTGCTGAGCCATGTTGCGACGGCATCGCCTTGATCAACAACGACTGCGGTGTTCTTCCAGATAACTGCATTACGTGTCACGCCACTGGATATCGGTGTAAACGACACATCGCTATGGTGGACATGATTGAGTTGCCAGCCTGTGGCTGTAGTACGCACATCAATCTGTGCCATAATTGGTACTTCCCGTTGTGAAAGGAAGCGACCGTGCGCATCAATGACCATATAGCGCCGATCATCTTTGAGGCCAATAGGTTGAACCTCTGCCTGTTGCAGCGCAACACCTCGGCACCCTTTGATGGGATACACATACAACGCACTAATATGCATTCATGCCTCCTGCTGCACGATATGCATCACGTTGTATGTGATGCACGCTAGCGTATGCAATGTGTGGTCGTGCTCTATCCACAACATTGCGATGCTGTCTACGATTTGCGTAGTGGGCTATTCCAGGGCACATCTGCCACGTTGGTCAGGTGATTGGCCGCACGTGCAGCCACAAACAAAAAATCTGACAAACGGTTGATATAAATGCCGATTACTGCATTGCATGCTTCTTCGCGCGCCAGTGACACGACATAACGCTCGGCACGGCGGCAGATAGTGCGTGCCAAATGAAGGTGTGCAGCTGCTGGATGTCCTCCAGGAAGGATGAATTGGGTGAGTGCAGGAAGTTGGCTTTCCAGTTCATCTATTGCGTGTTCGAGGACGGTCACATCGTCGTTGTGTACGCGCGGTATGTTTGCTGCTTCACCTGGGGTGGCCAAATCGGCGCCGACCACGAATAACTGATTCTGCACTGTTTCGAGTAGTGCATCGATACGTGCTGGCATGTGTGCAGTGCGCGCCACCCCGATTGCTGCATTGCACTCATCAACTGTGCCGTATGCGTGCACACGAATGGTATCTTTGGAAACACGTAATCCGCCCCAGAGGCCGGTTTCCCCTTCGTCACCCGTTTTGGTGTAGATTTTCATGGTGCCTCGTTTCTTGTCGATGATTATTGCGCCGTAGATACGTATCCCCCACCATGTTGTCACGCATGGTGGGGGATACGCGATTAGCGGAGTTTGATGTGGAGATCGCGGAGCTGCTTTTCGTCCACTGGTGATGGTGCCCCCATCATCAAGTCTTGTGCTTGTTGTGTTTTTGGAAACGCGACGACTTCGCGGATGGTAGCTTCGTCAGCAAGAATCATTGCAATTCGGTCAATCCCCGGTGCAATCCCCCCATGGGGTGGGGCGCCGAATTCGAAGGCTTCGAGCATGTGACCAAACTGCAGTTGCGATGTTTCTCGGCTAATTCCGAGTAAATCAAACAATTTCTGTTGAACATCGCGTTGATGAATACGAATCGATCCACTGGCGACCTCATACCCGTTGAGCACCAAGTCATATGCTTTGGCACGTACCTTGCCTGGGTCGCTGTCCATCAGTGCGATATCGCTGTCGAGCGGTGCGGTAAACGGATGATGCGCCGCATTCCATCGTTGCTCATCACCATCCCATTCGAGCAGTGGGAAGTCGATGACCCACGCAAACAACAAAAGATTTGGATCAGCCAAGTTGAGTCGTGCAGCGAATTCACGCCGCACTTTGTCGAGTACGGCGGTAACCACTTTGTGGCTATCAGCAACGATAAACACCATATCACCCGGTTTGGCTTGGCACGCATCGAGAATCGCTTTGAGTTCACTTGGTGATACATTTTTGGCAAATGAAGAACGTAATTCACTGCCGTCTGCAGGCAGTGCTGCCCAGAGCATGCCTTTGGCACCGTTTTGTTTGGCGATTTCGATGACTTCATCAATTTGCTTGCGCGAATACGCGGCAATCCCAGGAATACAGATCCCCTTGACAATTCCACCTGCATTCACTGCACCACTCAACACTGCAAACGCCGAATTACGGCAAATCTCTGTCAGATTAATCAGTTCGAGGTCGTAGCGTAGATCGGGTTTGTCCGAGCCGTATCGCTCAACTGCTTCTGTATAGGTGAGGCGGCGAAATGGTGACACCGTGCGCTTATGCGGCACAACAGCAGGCACCATTTGCGTGAAGAGGCGCTCGACTACATCGAGGACGTCATCCATGTCCACAAACGCCATTTCCATGTCGAGCTGCGTAAACTCTGGCTGGCGGTCGGCACGTAAATCCTCATCGCGGAAGCAGCGGGCAATCTGGAAATAGCGGTCATACCCGGCCACCATCAACAGCTGTTTCATCTGTTGCGGTGACTGTGGCAACGCAAAAAACTCACCATCGTGGACACGACTTGGCACGAGGTAGTCACGTGCGCCCTCGGGGGTTGATTTGGTCAAAATCGGTGTCTCGATTTCAAGGAAATGCTCTTTATCGAGAAAATCGCGGATAAACTTGACAAAGCGATGCCGCATAATCAAGTTGCGTTGCATGCGTTCACGCCGTAAGTCTAAGTAGCGATACTTCAGGCGCAAGGGCTCTTCTTCGTTGCCATCGCGGTTAATTGTGAGTGGTGTTTGTTTGGCTGCATTGAGCACAGCGACGTTGTTTGCTTGTACTTCGATGCCGCCGGTTGCAATGTCTGGGTTTACCGCATCTGCAGGGCGTGTACGTACAACGCCCGTAATCTGTAGCACATATTCACTGCGGGCATCTGCAGCAATGGCATGGATGCGTGCGTCATCTGCAGCATCAAACACCACTTGTGTGATGCCGTAGCGGTCGCGCAAGTCAATAAAAATCAGCGGACCATGGTCGCGGCGCCGATGCACCCAACCTGCAAGTGTAATGGTGTTGCCGTGATGCTCGGGTCTGAGCTCACCACACGTATGTGTACGAAACATACAATCTTCCTCTGCGTCTATTGGTACCATGAAGCATGGCATTCTTGTGACATTATAACACCCAGCCACTGCTGACGCCGTCGTTTCATGCAGTCGGATGGGTGTTGGTGCTTAACGCCGGCCACGTTTACGTGCGACGAGAATCATTTGCTCACTCTCGTTGCTGAGCGGTCCTAGTTCATAATCACCATAGACATGTTCGAGCACAAAACCAGCCCGAGCAAGGAGATGTTCAGCTTCGAAGCGCCACAACCAGCGCATAGTGAATGAAGCACTCACACGCTTGACGTGGTGCTGTTCGTTGATATCATACATGAACACCACATGAATCTGCTGTGCGACGATATCAGCCCATTGCACCACAAATTTCTGTACGTGACGCCCATCAGCCAATGTGAATTGGCGGTCAAGTACCACATCGCCGCGATACGCTGGAATACTACGTACATCCGGATTAAAGACATCGATAACTAGTCGCCCACCCGGCAAGAGTGCATCGTGGATTGTTGCAAGCGCTTCGAGTTGGTCACTCGTTGTGGTCATGTGCATAAACGAATTTAGTGCCACGATTGCCAAACCATACCGTGTGTCAGACTGCCAGGTACGAATGTCAGCCTGTATGAGTGTGGCCGGGGTATCAGCAAGTGTGCGGTGTGCGACTGCAATCATTTCTGCAGATGAATCGATGCCAGTCACCGTATATCCGGCTCGTGCTAGCGGTGCTAGTATGCGACCAGTGCCGCACATGCACTCCAGGATTGGACCATTGCTGTGTAGCGCCAAGCTACGGTAAAAATCGACATCCTCGTGGATGTCGGCAAAATCTATGGCATATAGCTCGGCTATGGCGGCATATTCCTGCATGCAGTGCTCCTAAATCAGGCTGGGTCGGAGAAAATCAGCATCATACCGCAGGCGGTGTTGTTCATGCAGAAATGCTTCAAATGCATCAACTCCACTCGTCCGTAGAAACTGGCGTTCTGCACGCGTAATTGGTAACACCCAAATCACCTGCGTGTACGCACTGGGATGGTCGATTTCGCCTGCTGGATGTGTATCATAGATATGTGGATCATCCAGAAATGGATACGTAAAATACAAGTATTCGAGCGATGAATCACTGACAATTGGCTCACCAATCGGCATCACAAACCCAGGTCCGATATCGATGTTGTTTGCATGTGGGTGCTCTGACACGAGCAGTAAAATCTCACATGCTGCTTCTGAGTAAACGTTGTTTGCATGCATGATGTATTCGTGGCGCATGCCACGTGGATCACGTGTAGTACGCGTGCTGTGTGGCAGTGGTGTCCGCGACGCCCCTACAGTGCAATAGACATCAAATAACGGGTTTTGTTGGTACACAAAAATCGAAAACAGTGGCGAAATTGCACTATGGAGTCCATCACTCGTCTGTGTGGGGCGTGCCCCAAAACGGAAGGTGGGGGCTCCCTTCCATTGGAGCAAACGCTCGTAGTAGAGTACGGTAGGGTCTTGCTCTTTTTGCCAGTGTTGCACGAGTTGTTCGCGGTAGGGGTCAATCACACTCATGGAGCACTACCTGCCCACGCAGCGTTGTAATCGTTGCCAATGACAAGCACCAACGTTGCTTCGCTATCTGATCCTGCTGGTCGTGATGAATTGATGACCACTTGACTGCTCCCCAATCCCAGGGTGTCGATGAGTTTCTGGCGTGCCTGAGTGTTATCGCCCGTGTCATATAGAATTGTCGCCATTGTATCGTTGCCATCACCAGGCTCGAGTGTACTAAATCCATTGTTGTTTAAGTTGGTGGTCACTTTGGCGGCCAACCCGCCAATGGTTGTCCCGTTGAGTACTTGTATGTTGACGACGCCACTGATGCCTGCACCACTTTGCCACCGTTTGACCATGGCTGCCACATCAGCACTATTCCAGTAGATGTCTGACCCCACCACATTGTCTACTCGTACATCAAGCGGATTGATTGACATCTGTGCCACTTTGTCGGTGTCGAGTTTGGCGGCAATACCTGCCAGGTCAGTCATCGTACGAATATCGGCCAGTGGGAGTGTCGTGCGCACGTTCTTTTCGAGTACGGTAATCCAATTGGGCAGCAGCGACACGTTGGCAAGTAACCCGCGGCTGCGTACCGAACTCAACACCGCCTTGAGCACTTGTTGTTGGCGCTTGCTGCGGTCAAAGTCGTTGCTTGAGTGGCGCGATCGTGCGTAGACCAACGCAGTTTTGCCATCCATGTGTTGTATGCCAGGTGGTATGTAAATGCGCTCGACACCATGATTTTCGGTGGGGAATTCGGGGTCAACGAGTGCGGCTTTGACATCGATGACAATTCCGTTAATGCTGTCAATGAGGTTGGCAAACCCATCAAAATCAACTTGAGCAATATAGTCAACCTTGACTTTCAAGAAACGTTCGAGTGTTTCCGCAGCTGCAGCACCACCACCCGCATCTTTGCTCGTCCCTGCTCCATACAAGTCCTCTGCATGATAGTACCCGTACGAGTATGCACCGTTGACTTTGCCATAATTACCATTTGGGAGCTGTACCACAGAGTCACGAGGAATTGACAACATGGTAGCCCAGCCTGCCATGGGTTCGACCCGTACCAGAATCAAGGTGTCACTGCGTACCCCTTCAGCTTCGGCTTCGGCTCGTTTATCGACACCAACCAATAACACTGTAAATGGTTCGTTGAGCGTTGCTGGTACGAATTCCTGACCAGCAGCTTGTTCACCTGTATCACTCGATGTGGGATTATTTTCAGATGGATTCGTACGTGGATCACTTTGTTGGATATTAGATAATGCTTGGTCGGTACGGCGTAACACGACAAATGCTGTACCACTCAAACCGATGAGCAGAATTACAGTCACGAGGATGATGTATGTGCGCCAGTTATTTGCTTGGGCGAGCACACGTTGCGCAGCCATATGCGCTGGCGTCATATTTGGCAAGAGTGGTTTGGTAGGGCGACGCAACAATTTAACTGGACGCAGTGATCGACGGCGTGGTGATTTGTGCACGGCGTATTGTACTCCCAGCGATAATCAGCATCATTATACACGATTAGACTGCTTGAGTATCTGTAAAAATGCTGATATCTTGCAAGGATGCAACGGTTCTGCGGTGTATGACGTATTTGCGATGCATCGACGTGTCGTACTGTTGTCTGTTGCGTATCGTGTTCCTTGTTGTTGCATGCCATAGATATCGCTATACTACGGTCAGCAGGTGCTAACGAGGGAGGTGTATCATGAGTGACCGTAAATCACTAATTGACAAAATTCTCGATGAAGCGCGCAAACAGGGGATTTACAATCCGAGCGATGGCGCTGCCCGCCCACTTGATATCATCGATGATAGTATGGTGCCAGAACAAGACCGTATGGGCTATCATCTACTCAAAAGCAATGGGTTTGCACCACCGTTCATTGAAGAAAGAAATCGTTTGCGTGAAGATGCACGTCAACTTTTGGCAGAACGCGATGCATTACAGATGCGCTGGAATCAGCTTTCGTATCTGCAACAGCAGCAGCAACGCACCGTGCTACGCAATCGATTCACTGATTTGTGGCGCCGCACCCTCGACTACAATTTACAAGCACCGGCATCACTGCACATAGATGGCATCCGCGTCGAATATGAACTCAGGGTGCTTGTTGTCGGTCATGCGCTTGCATCAGATGCTGCAGACGATTGATCCGCAGGAGGGGATACGTCGTCCACTTGGCTATCATCTGTGGTGTGCGCTGGCTCAGGTGGGGCCGCATCCCAGGCATGCCATGCCGCGCGACACGTGTTTGCATCATCGAATGGCCCCATAATCGTGACTGTGGTGCGCCGTGAAACGGTTGGGGTAATGTGCCATTGAAACTCACCATATGCAGTGTCGTGGTCACATAGCCGTATGGCAGGTGTGTAGCCAGCTAGCATTTCACTCAGTGCCTGTAAGTCGCTCCCAGCTCCTGCATGCACGATGAGTTGCATTTGTTGCGCACTAATGCGTTCATGAAGTAACGTTACATAATGATTGATGCGTTCTCTAAATACGGGTATACCAGCTTCGATGGGTAAAAAAATCGCATCAGCCTCAAGCGTAACTGCCACATCGCAGATGGCTTGTAGTTGTTGCGCTAATGATGCACGGATTAATGGGTGGTTGTGTTGATCTGGAAAAATGCAGGCAGGTGCACACACGACAAGTTTGCCAGTGCGTTGTTTAAGCTGTGGCCGAATTCGGCGCGCCCATGGCTTCCATGTGTCTTCGATGAGTGCACTCTCGCTCGTATCATAGAGAAAGAGATCGACTGGTTGTGTCGCAAACAAATCACGCAACAATGCCAGTTGGTCACCATAGACCATCAATGCGCAACGAGCGGTTTCACTCCATGCATGATTTGTACTGTCTTCATTCATCGTTTTCGCAGTCGAGAAACCAATGCTAATACACCAAAGAGTGCAGTACAGGTCAACACAATCGCCGCACCCGTCGCCACTGCAAAATGATACGAGATTAAGAGACCAATGAAGGCTGAAATAGCACCAATAATCGCTGCAGCAACCATCATGCGCCGGAGATCTTTGGCGATAAACGAGGCTGCGGCTGCAGGCGTCACCAACAACGCACTCGTCAGGACTACCCCTACGACTTGTATGCTGGTTACAATCGTAAATGCCAGCAGGACAAGCAACATGGTACGCAATCTATTGCTTTGAATGCCAATGACTTCGGCATGGAGTACATCAAATGATGTGAG
This sequence comes from Roseiflexaceae bacterium, assembly GCA_046303375.1. GTDB lineage: Bacteria > Chloroflexota > Chloroflexia > Chloroflexales > Roseiflexaceae > UBA965. The sequence continues at coordinate 15,501 of JBKCGB010000026.1, read as the reverse complement.
TTCCAGTTCTTTATGAAAGAGGAGCAATGTCACTAAAACAGTAATGGCAACACCACTCATCAACCACAGTTCTTGTGCTTGGACTCCAAGGATGTTGCCAAAGAGAATATGGCTCAAATCACGAAATGACTGTAATTTGCTCATCAACAAAATGCCAAGTGCAAACATCGCCGTAAAAATGACACCAATGGCAGTGTCTTCGCGTAGGCTGCTTTTCTTGGTCATCCAACTAATGCCAAATGCGGTGAATATCCCTGCCGCAAGCGCACCACTGACCAGACTCCAGCCGTAGATGTATGCCACGACTACACCGGGTAATGCGGTGTGTGCGAGCGCATCACCAATGAAGGCGAGTCGCCGCAACACGACATAACTACCAATAACGCCACATGTGCCTGCTATCAATAACGATGCCCACAACGCATTCACCATGAACGGATACTGAAATGGTTCAAAAATCCAACGTATCACTGCATCCATCATGCGTCCATTTCGTTGTGTTGATACTCATGTGTTGATTGGACACGCACAATCTGACTCGCATGTAGCGTGATTATCAGATCGAAATCTTCGTGTAGTCGGCTCACATCATGTGTGGCTACCAGCGATGTGCGGCCCTGCTGTTGTAATTCACCGAGAATCGTACAAATGAGCTGCCGTGTTTCTGGGTCTACATTGTTAAACGGTTCATCGAGGAGCAGTAGTTCTGCTTCTTGGACGATGGCACGTGCAAGCAAAGCCCGCTGTTGTTGCCCGCCAGACAAATCACTTATCTGGCGTGTGGCGACAGCATCCAACCCGAGACGTGCCATGGTGTCGTTGACGAGCGTGTAGTCGGCTGCTGAGGGACTACGAAACCACCCGATATGTACATAGCGACCCGTCAGCACAAAGCGTTGCAGATTGATGGGGAAACGCCAATCAATGTCGCCACGTTGTGGCACATACGCCACCCGATGATGGCAGGCGCGTACTTGGCGTCCGTAGATGCGAATCTGACCCTCATGATAGGGCTGTAACCCGGCGAGTGTTTTGAGTAAGGTACTTTTGCCGGCACCATTAGGGCCAATCAACGCAGCACGACACCCTGCAGGCACGTGTAACGTGACTTCCTGCAGGGCTGCCCCCTGAGATGCGTCATAAATGACCTGTAATCCCTGGATGTCGATGGCAGCCGCGCCAGGTACAGAATCTACATGTGTACGGCCGCTGTAGTGAAATATCATGGTGAAACAGTCGATAGTGCAGTAACAATTGTCCCCACATTATAACGCATCATGTCAACATATGTGGTCGCATTGCCTGTGCTACTGAGCGCGTCGGTGTAGAGTGATGGAGCCACCTGTACCCCCGCTGTGCGGGCGATTTGTTCGATAAGCTTGGGATTTGCCATATTTTCTACAAAAATAGCTGGTACATTGGCTGTACGGATTTCGTTGGCCAAGGCGGCGATTTTGGCTGCACCTGGATCTGCACTTTCTGTGGATATCGACCCCAGTGCGGTCCCGAGCACAGTGAATTGATAGCGCCGTGCAAAATACTGGAACGTATCATGATTCGTGACGATTTGGCGCTTTGCGATGGGGAGTGTTGCTACTTTGGCAACGATTTCTGCGTCTAGTGCTGCTAATTCGTCAAGGTATGCTTGTGCATTGGCGGTCAACGTGGCTTGCTGATCTGGTAGCGCCGCAATCAACCCGTCGCGAATGGTGTGCACCATCTGAATCGTGAGTTGTACATCATGCCACACGTGTGGGTCATATTCGCCGCCATGTCCTTGGCCGTCCTCAGCATGTGCACTTGCTTCAGCGTCGTGGTCGTCTTCTGCATGGGCATCCTCAGCATGCGCAACTTGTGCAGCAAACGTGATTGCCTCGATGCCTGTCGATGCGATTATCTGTGGTGCCGTGCTTCCTGATGCTGCATACAATTCTTCATACCATGGTTCGAACCCTAATCCGAGATGTACTACGCTAACTGCATCGATAAGATAGACGCCATCACGTGGTGTTGGTTCGTAGACGTGTGCGTCTCCATCGACTGGTACAAGTGAGACCACATCTACGACACCATTGCCGATTTGTGCGGTGATATCTGCCAAAATACTAAACGTCGCCACAACCACTGGCCGTGTGCTTGCTGGTGCGGAACGCTCACTACTGCTACAACCACTTGTGCTCATCAAGACGAAAAAAATCATCGCCAACGTGAGTAGACGCATATATACTCCGTAAATGAAAGTTACTACCATTAATAATGATAGTAACTTTCATTGTGTCTGTCAAGGTGCATTTACCCGTCGAGCAAACAGAATATCCGGTTTGCCAATACCATTTGCATCGGGGAGGACGCCACACAGTACAAACCCGACACTACGGTAGAAGAGACTGGCATGTGGCGTAGTTGCGTGAAAATGTGCAGTGTGGTGGAGTGGTTCTGGATAGAGTGTGGTGTGTGCAAGCGACGTGCTGCCGATTTCATCATCACACCATACAAACAATGTGGTAGCAGCACGGTACTGCAGTTGGGTGATGAGGTGTGCGACGAGCGTGCGTGCGATGCCACGTCTGCGGTATGCTTGCGCTACCACAAGCGGGTGCAGTTCCCAGGCATGACCATCATATTGCGGGTTGGCAGCAACCCAACCAACGATGGTGTGATCAATGGTGGCGATCAGGCTGATGTGGGATGGTGTTGAGTGTGCAAGCACCTCTGAGTGTGCTGATGCGAGATCTGGCCATGCAGGTGAGATTCCCACAAACCCGAGATGGAGCAGCGATGCAACATGCGCGACCGCGGTTGTATCATCGATGTGCAGCGTTGAAATGGTTATCATTGGATGACTTCTTGCCAGAGGAGTGCGCTCAATTTTGGGCCATGCCTGAGCAACCAACCGCCATCTGCGGCACGTGCACCAAGAATAACAATCCGAAAGCGCTGACTTGGGTCGGCCCATACCACCATACCTGAAGAACCACTATGCCCAAATGAATCAGAGGCAAAGCATGGGGCAACCCAGTGTGGTGTTTTGTTGCCACGGAGTTCTGGTCCTAATCCCCACGGTGATTGTGGCCAAAGGAGCGGTGCCATGAAGCCACCGCCGAGCGTGCCTGTCTGCACACTCGTGGCTTCGTCTACGAGTGACTGGTGCAAAAAATTCGTGTGCGGCATAAATGCGTCGACGAGTGCGAGAGCACCAGCAGCATCGGTACACAATCCCCCCCACGGCAATTCAAGCGAGCGCCAAAATGCGCTATTAAATGTTTCAAGTGCGGTGCCACGATGGCGACCGCGCACATCACCTATGGTGGCGACTGCGTGCGTCTCTGGATTTCCCAGCACACCCACAATGCCGAGTGGTTGGAGTACCAGCTGATGTATGGCATCGCGACACGTTAGTCCTGTGATGCGTTCAATGATGATTCCCAGTATCCCGTAGCCCACATTACTATATTGCACGCGTGTTTCTGCAGCATACTGTGGTGGTGTATGCACACACGCGTTGGCGAGCACCGACCATGTCAGACCTGCAGCGTACAGTTCGTCTTTGTTGGCTAAATCAAGACCGTATCCGCTCGTGTGACAAAGCAGACTTCGTACACGACGCATTGTCATGTCCGGGTGAATGTCCGCTACATACATACCGATTGCATGGTCGAGATTGAGTTTGCCACGGTCGACTAGCACGAGGATGGCCAGCGCTGTAGCAAGTTTGGTGAGTGAAGCCACTGGAAAAAGTGTATCGTGTTGCAACGGATGATCGGCGCCATCAGTGCCATAGGCACGGATGACAGCGTCCGCATAGCCATATTGATAACCGATTACCATTCCAGGGAGTCCATTGGTGCGATGAGTCTCGATATAGGTTGAGAGCGCATTCATGTGTGTTCCTTTCGTCCAAGAGGTATAGTACTATGGAATGGTGGAGGTAAACAATCATGAAACGACGCCGACTTTTACAACAGCTCTTGCTGATGCCGCTGGTGGCATGCACAAACACGCAACCCTCAACGGGGCCAACGCCTGGACCACAAGCAGGCATCTTTGTGGATGCGGGCTATCGGTATCAGCCGATTCCCACTCTCGTCTATGGTACCAATACAGGACCATGGCAAACAATCGGGTTTGAACAGCGCCAAATCGCACAAGACACAAAAATTGCAATGATTCGGTGGCCAGGGGGAAACTGGGGTGATGAAAATGATGTCACACCACTCATGGTTGATGAGTATATGCAACTGTGTACACAAATCGGCGCCACACCATCGATTCATGTACGACTCTTTGGTGGTACCGCAGAAAAAGCTGCTGAATTAGTGCGGTATACAAATATAACCAAGCAATATGCAGTTCGTTATTGGGCAGTGGGCAATGAGCCCGATCTGTTTGTGAAGAAACGTGGCGCATCACAGTACGGTATTGCCGAATATGTGCGCGACTTCATTGCATTTCGTGCTGCCATGAAAGCTGTAGACCCTACGATTGTGGTGATGGGTCCAGAGTTGAGTCAATTCGGTCCCAATGAATCGTATCCCCGTGATGCGACTGGTGAATACTGGTTGCGTGGCTTTCTCAAAGCGGTTCCCGACGTAGAAATGGTTTCACTCCATCGCTATCCATTTGGCGAGCGCGCGGTTACTCGTGACATGCTTGCGGCCGATCCACCGAGTTGGACCGAATCAATTGCATTTGTGCGTCAACTCATGCGTGATACCATTGGCAAAGAAATTCCACTGGCAATCACCGAGGCGAATTCTGATTGGAGTGGGCGCGTCGATGACGTTGCAGGCACGAATTCATGGGCAAATGCGCTTTGGTGGGCTGAAGTACTTGCCCGGTTAATTGCTGCAGATTGTCAAATCGTGAACCAATTTTGCATGGGAGCCATTCAATCACAGGGCATTGGATTGTTTGGCCCCGTTTCGTATAATTCGGGCCCGTTGCCCACTTTTGAAGTGTACCGACTCATGCAAAAACTTGGTGGGATTCGCCTGCATGCAAGTATTGATGATGCACGTGCGCATGTGTTGGCCGCACAACGAGATGATGGGATATTGACGTTGCTCTTTGTGAACCAGCAGTCGCAAGCACGTACGTTGCCAATTACGCTTGCCAATGCTCAGCCGCGTGGGCTTGCGCGTGTATGGCGATTTAGCGATGCGAATCCTGTTGCGCAATCTGACGATATCGACATTACTCTACCAGTGCAATGGCCGGCGTACTCTGCCACACTGCTCGAAATACCGATTTAGTGCATGAATGCACGTCGTACGCGTTGGTCAGCATGCCCAATAATTGGATTGCCGTGACCGACGACGAGGTGTGCGTACGTGAGGCGCGAAAGGGCACGGCGACTTTCTGCGGCTCGATCATTGTGTTCGTGACCGATGGATTTGCGCAGACCACAGAAGTTGAGGAATGCGTCACCAGCAATCAATACGCCGCCATGTCTGTGCCATAGGAGTGCAATGTGACCTGCGGTATGACCAGGGGTGTGCAACACCCGTAGATGTGGTGAGAGGAACTGATCGTGATATGCACTTGCATCAACATTGATTGCGTTGCCCGTGGTGAGTGGACGGGTGTCGAATGTGTGTTGCCACAGCGATAATGGCCAACTCAGTGCAAATGGGCGTCGCATCAGCACCCCGTGTGCGGCATCTATTCCATCAAGTGGATGCATCAATGCGGCACCCATGCCGTATTGCTGGAGTTGTGCTGCGCTGCCTGCATGGTCGTAATGCAGATGAGTGAGCACGCATTTCACATCTGTGATGCGGTGACCGCGTGTAGTGAGGGCTTGCAACACACGTGGTGCATCAGCTACATCACCACAGTCTATGAGTGTAACTCCGCTTTCATCCTCGATGAGATATGCGTTGACCAATCCGAGTGGGATGCGATAGAGTCCCGGTAACACACAGTGCATGCTGCCCTCACGCATAGTAGCTATTGAAGCGATGTCTGACGCATGTGGATGTGGCGTATCGCCAGATAAAACATTGCGCCGAATGGACCGGCCATGAGCACACTGATGAGCGCGATTCGGCGCACCCACCCGCTGAGTGCACGCTCCTCGCTATCGAGAAAAACCCATCGACCGACCCACAAATCAAAGCAGATAATGTGAATCCATGCGATGGTGGTACCGGTGCTACTTGCAAACAGTTGCATCAACACGTCGAGTTGCGGATTCATTAGTGCTGGGAGTAACTCGATGAATGTGGGTGCAACCAGCACGGTGTAGAGTACTGCGAGAGGTGCAATTATCCACGGTGACGCAATTACCCGCTTGGTGCCCGCCCATCCAGGTACCGCGATCATCAACATCCACCATGGCAGAATATACAAGTTGCTTAGTTGAAATATTAGCGCCATCGAATGCATCTCCATTCACCATCTGCGCATTGCGCTCAATGCATAATTACGGTGTGGCAGTTGCAATTGCTGCTGTCGCTGTTGCACTCGCTGCCACAGTGGTACTCGTCGCCGGTACACCCGTTGCCGTAGCTGGTGCCGCAGTACTGGTGGCCGTACTCCCACTCGTGGCCGTGGCTACTGCAGTCAGTGTTGCACTTGTCACCCCTGTTGCAGTGACCGTCGTATTGCTATCAGGAGTAGTTTGTGCACTTGCTGTGGCTGTTGGTGGTGTGCCGGTTACCGTATTCTCAGGTGTATTGGTCACTGTGAACACTGGTGCAAGTGTATTAGTCGCGCCTGCTGGTGCCTGCGTTGGTTTTGGCAGCGGTTTGTTTGGCACTGCGGTAGGCGGTTGTGTGGCGACTGCGTTGCCCATCGTTGCGGTAATTGGCTGTGCGGTTTGGGTAAGCGCAGCTTCGGCTGTGGCCGCGATATCAGTAGGAACCTGTGCAGTCATTGTTGCCATCTGCGCCGTGGCAACCAGTGTAGCGAGCCGATCCTGGTTACTCAAGTTGTTCCCACAGGCACTGATGCCGAGTGAAACAACGCTGATGATGAATATCTTAGTGGCTTGACGCATAATATTACCCCATGTAGTAAATACAATACTATCATAACAAGTTTTGTGATGATGTCAACTATGATGTGTAGTATAAAATAGCGCATGTGAATAATGCGCACTGCGCTGACCGGATGGTAGTGCGCACATGGGACATTGCAAATGCAAATGTGATGGATATAGTAGAAACAGCACACCCACCAGTGGTGCTGGTGGGTGTGCCGGAAGTGGTGGAGATGGGGGGAGTCGAACCCCCGTCCAAGATAAACTTGCTGCCAGTATCTACGCGTGTAGTTCCTTGTTTGTTCTTGCTGCCGCCTCACACGAGGAACAAAGCGTTGCGGCAACGATTCTGCTTATCTTTGACTAGCTACGCAGACAGTTCGCTAGTAGCAACCCAGCATTGGCGTTCTTTCACCCGGCCGGGTGAGGGGCGAAGAACGTGCTGTCTTTAATTAGGCAGCAAACGCGGTCGTTCGTGCGAACGACGGAGCGCTGATGTTTTTGGCAGTTATGCCGGTGCCCTTTTTACGAGACTGGGCGTCTCGACGCGCCACGTAACAGAATCCTACCCTGTCAAAACCAAACATCCCCATGCTCAAATAATACCACTCATTGTACGTTAGTGTCAATAAAAAAGTTGCATCCACATACGCACTGACCAATTCTATCTTTTATAATGCGTGTACATCTTTCAAGGATATCACCGATGCATGATATATCTACACTGCTTACTGCAATTACGCACGCATTTCAATCGTTGCCGTGTATTGATGCTGTAGTCCTCGGTGGATCACAGGCACGTGGCACTGCGACAGCCACATCTGACGTCGATATCGGTATCTACTATGGTGCCAGAGCTCCGCTCGATCGGGGGGCAATAAATGCAGTTGCACAACATTTTGATGATGCGCATCGTGCGAATCTTGTCACTGCACCGGGCGGCTGGGGACCGTGGGTCAATGCAGGTGGTTGGCTTGTTATTGACGGTTTACCTGTGGATATTATTTTGCGTGAAACCAATCGAGTCTGCGATGTTATCGCAACCTGCGAAGCGGGTCATATCAGTGCACATTACCAACCCGGACATCCACATGCCTATATCAATGCGATGTACATGGGTGAATTGGCCGTGTGTCAGCTCCTATGGGATGCACATGGTACTGTGAGGGCGCTCAAAGCACGTGCTGAAAGGTATCCGCCTGCATTGCGTTCGGCAATACTTGAATTTTATGGGTTCGAAGCAGGCTTTAGTTCGTCATTGGCGCAAAAACATGCCACCGCACATGATAACTATTACGTGGCAGCACATGTGGTGCGGTCACTGTCTGCACTTAATCAGGTCCTGTTTGCTTATAATGAGCAGTATTGCATCAACGAAAAACGGGCGGTTGCACTCGTTGAGACATTTATGCAACATCCATGTAATTATCAACTCCGTGTGAACGAAATAGTGGCTACCATCGGCACTGATATGCCACGAGCATGTGTATTACTACAGGTACTTGTCGACGAGGTACAGGCGTTAGTGCGTCATTGATTGTGCTACGGCACATCGTGCAACGAGCCAAGAAATGCGTACCAACCAGCACCTTGTATTTCAGCGAGCGTGTAAGCGAGGAGCTTTTGCTATGCTACTGTGGTGTGGGTACTACTAAATCGGTTATACGGTAACCATGATCGGTGTGCTGAATTGATTAAGAAAAAACAGCATATCGCGTGGCGATCTCTACCAACTCAGGGATTGACGCAGTGCCCGTGGTGCCGATTTTGCGCACGGTGACAGCTGCCACGAGCATGGCGATTTGAGTTGCTTCGGCCAACCGTGCGCCACTCGCACTGCTTATTGCCAATGCGGCCATCACACTGTCACCAGCACCGACAACGTCGATGGGTGCATCTACAGGGATAGCGCTTACCTCGGTGCTAGCATTTTCAGCATAGACGAGTGCTCCCATCGATCCGAGTGTTACTACCACAGGCCGTTGGGTGTGTCGGCTAAGCTGTGAGGCGGCGGTGTGTGCCGATGTGGTTGTTGCATCGAGCTGACATGCATGTGTAGCCTCGTGGAGATTGGGTTTGACAATGACTCCACGAAAATCTGCAATGCGCTGGCGTGAATCGGCAAACATTGGGAGCTGTGGGCGCGTGTGTACGATGGTCTGAATTGCTTCTTGCACCGCCGTACCGATTACGCCACAACCGGCTTCAGGCATCTGATCGGCAAACACCATGGCATCACACTCGTCTGCAAGGGTCATCAGCGATGCTGCAATTTGTGTACCTACTGTCGCTGCAAGTGGGGTGCGACTACGGATATCGAGTCGTTCGAGCTCTTGCACGCTGCCGTCTGCATGCCGAATGCTTGGTTTGGTGTAGGTGGGTGTGACACGGTCGGGGGTGACCACCAACAAACTATCGTTGGCATTGATATGGTGAAGTCCTTGCCGGAGTAGTAGTCCATCTCCATCATCACCAATCACTCCTACACATATAACTTTTGCGCCGAGTGCCGCAAGATTGGCGGCTACGGTGCCTGCTGCGCCTGGTGCAAATGTTTGATGGGTGACCTGGTGGGCGGTGTGCCCTGTTTCAATGGAAATTTCGGCACGGGCTGGATCGACCCACAGGTAGCGGTCGAGGAAAAAATCACCACAGACCACAATGCGTTTCCCCGCAAAGCCGCGTGTGATGTCGTCAAACCGTGTTCGTTGCATAGAAAGCCCTCGCTATCGTGTTAGGCGATGCCAGATAGTAGGTATTGTGATGCGATGATCGCCACTTATATAGTAGCTTGTGCCACCATCGCGCACGGTACGCACCAGAATTGTTTTGAAGGGGCGGTAGTAGTATGCGGGGTCGCTCTTTTTGGCTTCGACAGTTAAATCATCGGGTAATGGCACCATGTCAAAGACGGCCGTAGTAAAGTGTGCAATACGTTCGCCACGCTGGTGTGCCACGTTGCGCGCCATTGCCAACGCCTTGAGGTAGACCTCTGGTCCCATTACCGCACTGCCAACATTGAGCATCACGCCGCCTTCGAGCTGGCTGACCGTATGCGTCAGAATCAGAAAGTCGGTGTAACTTGCCTGACCGAGTGCCGCACCGTCGCAGTTGGGGTGTTCGTGGATGATATCTTGGCCGATACTCACATGTACCGTCACCGGGATACCAAGACGCGCTCCAGCAGCGGCGATAGAAAGGTGCTTGTACGGGAAGACGCCATCGCGGATGACTGCGCCCACATGCTCGCCAATGCCCAAGTCGTGTGCGGCCGCTGCCCGGATGTGGTCGTTGATGTGGCCGGTTTCATGCCAGAGTCCAAACTGCCCCTGTGAAATATATGTTGCCACACTCTCAGTGGTCGCACCAATTAATGCCAGCTCGTAGTCATGAATGAGCCCGGCACCATTCATGGCCACATGCGTGATGAATCCCCGCTCCATCAGGTCGATGACAAAGCGCGACGCCCCCTGTTTGATGACATGCGCACCCATGATGAAAATGACAGGCTTGTGAGAATTCCGTGCCTGTTGCATAGCGGTAATTACCGCATCCAGGCGTGGATTATCGTATGGAGGAATGGTGTCTTCGAGTGACATAACGTATGAAAGTGGCATATCGTGGATGCGCTCACCGAGGGGTAAGACGTGGAGTTGTGTGCGATCAAACCGTGGCAATGGCATCGTTTTATCCTTGTGTAAAGAGCAATGCTGTGATGTCGTCCAAGTCGCCGAAATGTGCTACCACTGCATCTGCACCAGCTGCAATCAGGTGGTCACGTTTGTGCGGGTCGAGTCCACCACTGACTTCGTGTGAGGCCACTGCCAAGCTGTAGCCAGCTAGCGCCTTGCCTGCGTGAATCTCCACTGGTCCGTCACCCACGGACAACAAGGCACCAGTTGGTACTTGATAGCGCTGGCATAACCCTGCAATGGCATCACTTTTGGTGAAGCCTGGATCATGCCCACCTGGTCCGTAGATACCAGCATCGAAGAAGTGGTCAATGCGTAGTGCGGCACTCTCACGGAGTAGATGATGATGCTCTGTGCCACTCACCAAGGCGATGTGAATGCGCTGATCATGCAGCAGCTGCAAAAATGCCCGTGCCCCAGGGACCATCTGTTGATCTGCGCTGGCATCGTCATGGATTGAGGCGACCTGACGGTCGATTTGGGCACGCATGGCTCCACTAAACTGATCGAGGTAGTATTGTGCGCCGCGTGCTGGGCCCCCATGCATGATGACTTGTTCATCGACCCACGCCATCTGGATAATACTGGGTTGGCCGGTGGAGCGCGCAATATACCCAACAATCTCAGCATCGATAGTGTCTGGATGCGGCACATACGCATGGAGGGCATGTTTCATTACCCCATGCATGACATGTTGCCAGCCGATGCGAATCAACGACATGGTGCCATCAAAATCAATGGCCGCCAGACGGATGGCGGTTGTTGGACGTGAAAGAATCTCAATCATTGCTTGAGTGCCTCTGGGTAGAGTGGGCTTTTGTGTGTCCAGCCGCCATCAATGGTTATCGTCTGTCCGTTGACGAGTGTTGCGTATGGCGAGCACAGGTACAAGGCGGTGTCAGCGACGTCTTGTGGGTAACCGACACGTCCAACTGGTGATAATTTAGCCCAGTTAGCTGCATAATCAGGGTCACCAATCAAGTTGCGGTCGTTGAGGGTAGCCCCAATTGCTATAGCGTTTACGGTGATGCCGTGGCTACCGAGCTCAACCCCCAAAATGGCTGCCATGTGTCGCAAGGCGGCTTTGCTAGTGCCATATATTGAGGCGCCAGCCATGGCGGCGATACCAGTTACCGATGATGAAAGAACCACTCGCCCACCCCGCCTTTGGGCGATCATCTGTTTGGCAGCGGCCTGGATGCCAAAAAACGTCCCTTTGAGATTGAGATCCATGACGTGGTGCCAATCGGCTTCTGTCATGGCAAGGAAGTCGCCAAAAACTGTTACTCCGGAATTGGCCACAAAGATGTCCACCCCACCGAAGTGGTGGGCGGCGTATTCCACGACGCGCACATTTTCGGCGACGCTGCGCAAATCAGCCTCGATGGCGGTGAGCGTGGCACCATGCTGTTGGGCATCGGCACACACCAGATCGACGCGCTCTTTTTCACCAAAATAGACACCAACCACCATGGCACCCGCTTTGGCAAAGGTCAGGGCAATGCTGGCGCCAATCTCGCGATTAATGCCGGTGACAACGGCAACTTTGCCTGTCAAGGTCAGCGAATGTGTAGACATAAGAACCATCCTGACAAAAAACGGGTGGCAGAACTCCTGTCTGCCACCCGTCATCTGTAGCTACTTAATCGCGTGAAAAAGCGGCATCAAAGGCCACATTTGACGGTGTGAAATCGTTGCGGCGCACGAACGCACAGGCGTCGGTGGCACCGTATTCACGATCCATGCCGCTGTCTTCCCACTCCACCGACAGCGGACCCTGGTAGCCGATGCGTGTCAAGGCGCGGAATATCGGCCCCCACTGCATTTGTTCACCACGGCCTGGCGAAATGAAGTCCCAGCCGCGTCGTGCATCACCGAAGTTGAGGTGTGAGCCAAGGATGCTGGTGTGACCGTTGAGGTTGCGGGCACTTTCTTTGACGTGCACGTGGTAGATGCGGTCTTTGAAAGCCTCGATGAAGGCCACCGAATCAATGAACTGGTGATAGAGGTGGCTGGGATCGAAGTTGATACCAAAGCCGGGGCGATTGCCGATGGCGGCCAAGGCTGCCTGAGTGGTGTAGATGTCGTATGCAATCTCGGTGGGGTGTACTTCGAGGGCAAATTTGACACCCACCTCGTCAAAGACGTCGATGATGGGGTTCCAGCGCTTGGCAAAATCAGCATAACCAGCATCAATCATGGCTGGGCTGTTGGGTGGGAATGAGTAGATGAGGTGCCAAATCGACGAACCGGTGAAGCCGTTGACGACTTTGACGCCAAACTTGGCGGCAGCTCGGGCGGTGTTCTTCATTTCTTCGGCGGCGCGCTGACGCACTCCCTCGGGATTGCCGTCACCCCACACGTGAGGGGGCACGATGCCTTTGTGGCGCTCGTCAATGTTATCGCAGACTGCTTGGCCGACCAAGTGGTTGCTGATGGCATAGCACTTGAGACCATGTTTGGCCAAGGTTTCCTGTTTGCGTGGAATGTAGGTCGAATCAGTCAAGGCCTTGCCCACTTCGAAGTGGTCGCCCCAACAGGCCAGCTCGAGGCCGTCGTAGCCGAAACTTTTGGCCTTTTTGCACAATTCTTCGAAAGGCAAATCAGCCCACTGACCGGTAAATAACGTTACAGGACGTGCCATTGTTGCATCCTTTCATGTTGTTGGTATGAGTGCTGGCAGACGCCAGCACTCATGCCCGCATCATCTAGTATTCGGGGTTTACCCACTGCTTGCTGCCTGCAGACTTTTCGATGGCATCGAGCACTGCTTGGCAGCGCACGCCGTCTTCAAAGGTTGGGTCAGGTGACACACCCTTCTGGATGCCATTGAGTAGGTCGTAGACGCCATGGGTGAATGTGTGCTCCCAACCAATGATGTGACCAGCCGGCCACCATGCACTCATGTAGGGGTGAGCGCCTTCGGTGACGAGAATATTGCGGAATCCGGTGGCATCGGCAGCATCGTCATTGAAGAGCACGTTGAGTTCGTTCATCCGTTCCAAGTTAAAGACGATGCTGCCCTTGGATCCGTTGATTTCGAACGAGTTGAAGTTGCGCCGACCATTAGCAAAGCGGGTGACTTCGAAGGTCCCGACAGCGCCATTGTCGAAGCGGGTCATAAATAATGCTGCATCGTCGACAGTCACGTCGCCATACTCTGCTGACGCTGCGGCGCCGAGCCCGCCAGTGGTACCTGACAACAGCGGGCGGCGTTTGATAAACGTTTCGGTCAGACCAGTGACTTCAGTGATTTCGCCCACCAGCATACGCGCCAAGTCGATACTGTGCGCACCGAGGTCGCCCAATGTGCCGGAGCCGGCCAGGTGCTTTTGCAAGCGCCACACCAACGGGAAGTTGGGATCCATGATCCAGTCCTGCAAGTAGACGGCGCGCCAGTGGTAGATGCGTCCAATGCGACCATCTTGGATGAGGCGCTTGGCGAGCTGTACGGCTGGGACACGGCGATAGTTGAAGTTGACCATGCCGACCACGCCATTCTTTTTGACGGCATCGGCCATGGCGCGGGCTTCTTTGAGAGTGTTGGCCAGCGGTTTTTCACAAAACACATGCTTGCCTTCGCTCGCAGCAGCAATGGCGATTTCCGCATGCGAATCACCGGGAGTCGAGACATCGACGAGTCCGATATCACTCCGTTTGACCAGTTTCTTCCAGTCGGTTTCGTAGCCGTTCCAGCCCATGTCGTGGGCAGCCTGTTTGACCGCGGCTTCGTCTCGCCCGCAGAGTGCAGTGAGCTCAGGCTCGTAGGCACAATCGGGGAAGAAGTGCTTGACTTGGCGGTAGGCATTCGAATGGGACTTTCCCATGAATTTGTAGCCCACCAATCCGACACCCATCTTCTTTGTCATGGTGCTTCTCCTTGACTATTGAGCGATGATTGTGGTAATTTCGATCATATTTCCAAACGGATCGGTGCAAAAAAATCGCGGTCGACCCGGAATGGGAGTGGTATCACTACACGGAACACCTGCAGCAACGAGCCGTGTACGCAGTGTTGCTTGGTCACTGACCTGGATGCAAAAGTGTCGTCCAGAATCGTCGTGGCGTGGTGCTTCGCCGAAGAGATGGAGTTCTTGAGTGCCGACAGCATACCAGACTAAATCGAGGTGAGCAAGTGTGTGGGGGACTGGAATCTCGCGTAGCTCGAGCAACTCACCATAGAACGCACGCGCTTTTTGTTGAGATTCTGTGCCGAGCGGTCGCGGTATACTCACATGATGAAACAACGCTTGTACTGTCATAGCAGGCTCCTAGCAGTCATAGCAACAACACTATGGCTTGTTCGATGAGCACGATGCCGCTAGTGTAATTGACAGGTGCATCCTCGTCAAGTAGATGCCCTATGATACATGAGTCTTTTTAACGATGGATGAGGGGGCAGCAATGAATGTCGTTGCACGATTCTGGTATGGATTCACGTTGCCGATGCAAGCATGGCGCATGTTGAGCGTGCTGCATGGGCGACGATACATTTTTATCCCAATCCTCATCAATATAGCTCTTGCATATCTCATGTTTCGCTATGGCGTCTCCGTACTCCTGATCGGATATCTTGAGACTCTCCTACAGCAACAGTTGACTACGGATACTGAATGGGTGATTCCAATTATTGCTAACGTGCTTGAGATTTTTGCATTCATCGTGATTACACTAACCGCTGTTCGCGTCGGTACCATTATTGGTAGTCCATTCTACGCTTCTATCGCTGAGCGCATCGATATGCACTTTCTAGGGTATGACGAAACCCCCCATCAATCTCTATTTGTGATTGTCGGGTTAGCAGTCTGGTACGAATTACGCAAAGTG
>JBKCGB010000025.1:0-13931 GCA_046303375.1 Roseiflexaceae bacterium | reverse complement strand
ACACCTGCTCAATCCAGCCCCATTTGAGTGCCATGCTGACTACTGCTGCCCGGTTGTGCACATGGCACTTGGCATAGATGTTGTCGAGGTGTTGTTTGACCGTATGCGGGCTAATCCCCAGCATTTCGGCGACTCTGCGGTTGCTATAGCCACGTGCCACCCATGCGATAATGTGCTGTTCGCGTGCACTGAGGAACGGGACATCCTGTGCGGTGCGTTCGATTTGTGCTTGGTGGAGCATGGAGCGCCAGCGCGCAACTGCGTGTGTAGAATGATAGGTGGTGCGCCGTGGTTGTGCTTGTCTGAGCTGGACGGCGAGTATTGCCATTTCACGGGCACTCATTGATGGTGGAATAAACAATCCGACGCCATGGGCCGCAGCGATGAGTTGTTGTTCTTGGGGCAAGTCGCCAACGATTGCCGTAGCGATATGTGGCATATGGGTGTGTAACAAGGCACATAGCGCAATGCCATTGAGCCCTGGGAGCATGTGTTCGACCACCACGATGTGTGGAGGCGCGTGGCGCACAAACTGCAATGCTTCGCTTGCATGCGCAGTTTTGCCACAGATATGCCAACCGGCAATCCGCTTGACGAGTGCCTCAATCCCTGCCACCACAATTGATTGACTATGGACGATGAGTAGCTGAACGGTGTGCATGCCCGCCTCCTCGTCAGTATTTATATTTACGTAAAAATGATGCGGAGAGTATAGCACAGGTCACACGGTGCGTCAACGCGTGTGTACAAAAAACGACCGGGGTGGTAGCACCATGGCCACCACCCCGGCATCCGTGTGTGGCGATTTAGGCAATACTCCCTGGTAACAGCCCGAGTGCCAGTGGGGCTGGACGTGCACAGGCGTGCTGGGTGGTGACGTGGGTGCCGGTGCTGGATGCGGTATGGATGGCGTGCATCAGCTCGAGCACGTGCAGCGTGAGCTCACCCGAGGCGCGATGGGGCTGGTTGGTGCGCACGGCGTGGGCCATGTCTGCAACCCCGACGCCACGGCTGTTGTCGGCATAGCCGTGCGTAAGTGGGATTTCGCGCCAGGTGTCATCGCCGACACGGCGCACCTTGATGGGACCGCCAAAGGTGTTGGGGTCGGGGACGATCATGCTGCCATGCGAGCCGTAGATCTCGATGTTGGGCATGGTGTGGTAATAGACATCAAAGCTGGTCACCAGTGTGGCGATTGGGCCACTGGCAAAGTCGAGCACACCAACTACGTGCGTTGGCACTTCGACGTCGACTTTTTGGCCGTATTTGGGTTTGCTGGTGATGGTGCGGGTGGGGTACGTCATGCGCGTAGAGCCGCTGACGCGTTGCACGCCTCCAAGGAGCGTAATGAGCGCAGTCAAGTAATACGGACCCATGTCAAACATGGGACCACCGCCAACCTGGTAGTAGAAGTCTGGGTTGGGGTGCCACGACTCGTGGCCTGGGCAGAGCATGAAGCCACTGGCGGCCACCGGTGTACCAATCCACCCGTCGTCGATCAGTTTGCGGCAAGTCTGAATGCCGCCACCGAGGAAGGTGTCAGGTGCGCCGCCCACCCGGACTCCCTTGGCGGCAGCTGCTGCCACCAGGCGCTGGCCGTCGGAGAGGGTGATGGTGAGGGGTTTTTCGTTGTAGACGTGCTTGCCTGCGGCAACAGCTTGGAAGGCGACGTCGGCGTGAGCCGCAGGAATCGTCAGATTGATAATGATGTCGATGGTCGGATCAGCGAGGAGTTCGGCGACGGTACAGGCTTTGATGCCGTATTCGGCAGCACGTGCTTCGGCACTGGCCATAAAAATGTCGGCACAGGCCACAATGTCATAATCAGCAAAGCGTGGCGCATTTTTGAGATAAATACCACTAATGGTGCCACAGCCGACAATCCCAGCACGTAATGGCGCACGAGTCATATACATACCCCCTCTTGGATGTGATAGCAGATGCTCGATTATACCATTTTTCGCAGTGCATGATAGTCAATGGTACAATGACGACAGGATTGTGTCGACCGATATTGGGGTGGCATGAATCGCACGGCCAACAAATCAAACTGCATTGTCCTCGTCGGCTTAAGCGGTGCTGGGAAGTCGACAGTCGGGCGATATTTGGCACTTAAACTCAACTATCCGCTATGCGACACCGACGCTATCATCGAAAGCGAAGCCGGTCAGGCAGCCTCGGCTATTTTTGCTGCTCGCGGCGAGACGGCGTTTCGTGCACTTGAAAGCGAAGTACTCCAGCGGGTTATGGCGGCCCCGCCAGTGGTTGTGGCTACTGGTGGCGGGATTGTCACTGTCGCCGAAAATCGTACACTCATCAAGGCACATGCGTTTGTGGTATGGCTCGATGCTACAACGAATGCGATTGTGACACGAATTACCAATCACCGGCAAGTCCGCCCGCTCCTACAAGGCGATAATCCATACGCACGACTCGAAGAGATGCGCCGGGCACGGGCTGCCCTCTACCGTTCGGTGGCTGATTTGCATATTCTCACCGACGGTATTCACGCCAGTGCAGTGGCGACACGTATTGCCATGTTGCTCCCAAGTAGTCCGCCACCATCAGAGGAGGGATTGTGATGGCACCCTTGTATGTCACCGTAGGTGCCGGTTACCCGGTCGTTGTGGCGGCTGATTGTGCGCACACGTTGGCGCATCACCTTGCGGAGCTCGGTCTGCGTGGTCGCGTGCATATCGTAGCCGACCAACAGTTGACAGCACTCGCCCACTCGTTGGCAGCAACCTGTGGTGCGCAGAGTACAGTGTTGTTGCTTGCAGGTGGCGAAGCCAGCAAAGACGTTGCCACGTTGATGCGCATCTACGATCATCTGTTGCAACAGCGTGTCGAACGCAGCGATGTGCTGGTGGCACTAGGTGGCGGTGTTATTGGTGATGTGGCTGGGTTTGCTGCGGCCACGATTGTACGAGGGATCGCCTGTGTGCAAATGCCGACGACGCTCTTGGCCATGGTGGATAGTGCGGTGGGGGGCAAAACAGGAATCAACCACCCACTGGGCAAAAACATGATCGGTGCGTTTCATCAGCCACGCCTCGTGTTGGCCGATGTGCAGCTGCTCAAGACGTTGCCGCCGCGCGAACTGGCAGCCGGCTGGGCCGAAGCCATTAAACATGGTGTCATTCGTGATGCGGCATTATTTGCCGACTTGGCGGTGGCCGACCCCCAGACGGCATATTTCGATGCGGAACTTGTGCGTCGCGCGGTAGCTGTCAAAGTGGACGTGGTCAATATCGATGAGCGCGAGCAAGCGGAGCGCATGTTGCTCAACTATGGGCATACAGTGGGGCATGCCCTCGAACAAATCCTCGGATATGGTGTGTTGCTCCATGGTGAGGCGGTGGCGATTGGGATGCATGTAGAGGCACACCTTGCCCGCGCACTCGGATTGTGTGAGGGTGATCTGATTCTGCAGCAGCATGCCACCTTAGCCCGATATGGGTTGCCGACCCAGATTCCGGCGGGCATTACCGTCGCACAGCTCATAGAAGTCATGCACCGTGACAAAAAAGTACAGGCAGGGCAGATTCGTTGGGTGTTGCCTCGGCGTATCGGGCATGCAGAAGTAGTGCGCAATGTGCCACTCGAGGCTGTCACAACGTTGCTCCAGCAGGTATTGGCAGGCTAATCTGGTTGGGTGCAGTCGTATGGGTGATTGCAGTGAACCATCGTGCGCTATGGTATTTAATAGAATTAATACAGTATTAATAGAAAAAATTGGCGATTGTATGGTATGTTTGGTATAGTATAGCCATAGAGAAAGGGGTCGTGCATGAAGTCGGCACCATTTCCAGCGGATTCATCAGTGGGGCAGATATTAACATTTTTGCAGCGGCACGGTGAAGCCACCATCCGCGAGCTTGAAGTTGAACTTGGTATCAGCACCACTGCAGTACGTGAGCACCTCATCAATCTCGATGCCCGTGGCTATATTGGCACGCGGCTGATTCGGAATGGACGTGGGCGGCCACGTATTGTGTATTCGTTAACCGACCAAGCGCGTGATGTTTTCCCACGCAGTTACGATACATTGGTATCGGTATTGCTTGACGAAATTGCGCGCCGTCAGGGTGAAGATGGGCTCACAACATTGCTCGACAGTGTGAGTGAACGCTTGGCTGAGGGGTATCAACGCGCAGGAAGTGGAGATATCAAGTCGCGCATCCACGATGTACAAAAAATGATGGAATCCCGTGGAATTCCCGTCGAAGTACAGGATGATTCGAGTCGAATCACATTTTATGCGTGTCCGTATCACGAGGTCGCCCAGGATCACGCGGGTGTTTGCGCCATGGAAAAGCGCATGATTGAGCAGGTGTTGGGGCATGAAGTACACACAGAGGGGACTATTCGTGAAGGAAACCGCTGTTGTAGTTTTGCGTTGACACCAGGTAATGGCACGACTATCTCACTTGTCGAGTAGCAGACGTTGTAGATGAACAAGGAGTTTGTGTTTCAATGGAATTGGTGATTAAAGACCTACGGGCAAACATTGGTGACAAAGAGATTCTCAAAGGTGTGAATTTGACCGTCAAACCAGGCACGATTCATGCCATCATGGGTCCCAATGGCAGTGGCAAGAGCACACTCTCCAACACGATTATGGGGCACCCATCATATACGGTAACGGGTGGCGAAGTATGGTACAAGGGCCACAACATTCTTGAGCTCGATGTTGATGATCGTGCCAAGCTGGGCTTGTTTCTAGCATTTCAGTACCCGGTTTCTATCCCTGGGGTGACCGTGGCAAACTTCATGCGCGCTGCAGTCAATGCGCATCGTGCCGAAGAGGGCAAAGACACCCGCCAAACCGCCATCCCCATGGCGCAGTTCCGCAAAGAAATCCGTGAAAAAATGGCTGCGCTTGGCATCGACGAAGCCTTTGAGCGCCGCTAACTCAACGAAGGATTCAGCGGTGGTGAAAAGAAGCGCATCGAGATTCTGCAGATGGCGATGCACAAGCCGTCGCTGGCCATCTTGGACGAACCCGACTCTGGTCTCGACATTGATGCCCTCAAAGTTGTTTCACAAGGGGTCAACACCTTGCTTCAGGCTAACCCCGACATGGGCGTGTTGGTGATTACACACTACCAGCGCTTGCTCAACTACATCAAGCCCAACGTGGTGTCGGTGATGATGGAGGGGCGCATCGTGCGCGAAGGTGGTCCTGAACTGGCCCTCGAGCTCGAAGAGCGTGGCTACGACTTCATCAGGGAGGAAGTGTTTGGCAATGGCAACTAAGCTCCCTGCACTTGCAACACTCAATGCCACGGATTTGGTATTTGCAGGAGAGCCGCAATGGCTCCAGCAGATGCGTCAAAGTGCTTGGCAATCATATACTGGAATGTCGATGCCGATGTGGCGGCGCACCGATTTGAGCGCATTTGCCCCCGATGACATGCATGTGGCGGTGGGTGCTCATGCTGGTCAGGTGAGCGGGGCTGTGCCTGCTGGCGTGGTGGTCATGCCACTCGCCCAAGCGGTACAGGCGCACGGTGACATCGTGCACAAATACATCGGCAGTGCGGTGGCTGCCCATACCACCAAATATGCGGCGCTCAATACTGCAACATGGCAAGATGGCTGGTTTGTGTATGTGCCCAAAAATATCGTTGCAGAAGTGCCACTGCACCTCATCCAAGGGTTTGGTGATAGCGCAGTCGGTGACACACTCGTCAGTCGGACGCTGGTAGTACTCGAACGTGGTGCTCAGTTGTCGCTCATTGAGCAATACGCTGGTAGTGGTGCGATTGCATCGGTGGTCAGTGAGTACATCCTCGGCGATGGTGCCACGCTCAACGTGGTCAGCATGCAGACATGGGATGTGGGGGTGCGCCACATGGGTCACCAAATCGCCAATGTGGGCAACGATGCCACGATTAACTGGACAGCCATCCACCTCGGTGGGAGCCACCAGCACATCGAAGCCGAAACCAACTTGGCCGGCAACGGCTCACGTGTGGATTGGACGGCAGCGTCGCTTGCAAGTGACGGGCAACGTCTGTTGACTGCACCGTGGCTCCGTCACGTTGGGCGGGCAACTGAGGCGCACATGGACTTCAAGACGGTGGTCAAGGGCACAGGGTATACCACTTTTGATGGCATGATCAAAATCGAAGGTGGCAGTAGCGAAACAGTGACGCGCCTCGAAGAGCATGCCTTGCATTTGACGCCACAGGCCCGCAGTGACTCAATACCCGGGCTCAAAATCGATACCAACAACGTGCAAAAAGCCGGCCACGCCTCTACCAGTGGCGAAGTCGACGACGAGCACTTGTTCTATATGCAGGCCCGTGGTATCCCACGTGATGTGGCAGTCCACATGATTGTGATGGGATTCTTTGAGACGGTGCTTGATCGCATTCCACTTGAAGCAGTCCGCGAGCAGGTGACGGCAACAATTGCCGCACGTATTTAGATTCGGCACGAAGGCACGGTCATGACCAATTACCCATTTGATGTGGCAGCGGTCCGGCGCGACTTTCCCATCCTGCAGTTGCCCGCTGAACGCCCGGTGGCGTTCCTTGATAGTGCCTCGTCATCCCAGAAGCCTGAAGCGGTGATTGCGGCATTGGCTACGTTTTACCGTACCACCAACGCGAATGTACATCGTGGTGTCTACCAGCTGAGCGAACAGGCCACCTTTGAGTTTGAGCGGGCACGTGGGCGGGTTGCGATGTTTATTCACGCCAATCATCACCGCGAGGTGGTATTTACGCGCAACACCACCGAAGCCATCAACCTGGTGGCAAACGCCTGGGGCAATGCCAACATCCGCGCCGGTGATGTGATTCTGATTAGTCAGATGGAGCACCACTCCAACATTGTGCCGTGGCAGATGCTGGCGCAACGCACTGGAGCAGTCATCAGGGCGATTCCACTCGATACTCATGGGCGCTTGGTGCTCGATGACCTCGATACCTTGCTCGAGGGCGTCAAATTGGTGGCAGTGACCCACCAATCCAATGTGCTGGGGACAATTAACCCGGTGCAGTACCTTGCCCAAAAAGCGCACGCTGTGGGTGCACTCATCCTGGTGGATGGTGCCCAGAGTGTGCCGCACATGCCGGTCGACGTGCAAGCGCTAGAGATTGACTTTTTGGCGTTTAGTGGCCACAAAATGCTGGCGCCCACCGGTGTCGGTGTCTTGTGGGGTCGGCGTGCCATCCTCGATGCCATGCCGCCATTCATGGGCGGTGGCTCGATGATTCGCACCGTGACTATCGAGCAGACCACCTATGCCGAGGTGCCTGCGCGCTTTGAGGCTGGTACCCCCATGATCGGTGAGGCGATTGCGCTGGGTCATGCCATCGACTATCTGAGTGGCATCGGCATGGACAAGATTGCCGCCTACGAAGAGCAGTTGAGCCGGTATTTGCTCGAACGTCTCGACGAAGTGCCTGGTTTGACGTGGTATGGGCCGCCGGTTGGTCATGACCGGGGTGCCATGGCATCGTTTAGCATGGAAGGTGTACATCCGCACGACATCGCCCAAATTCTCGATGGTGAGGGTGTGGCAGTGCGCGCTGGGCACCACTGTACGCAACCATTGCATGCGGCGCTCGATTTGCCGTCGACGGTGCGTGCGTCGTGTTATTTGTATACCAGCACTGACGATATCGATCGTTTGGTGGGTGGTCTTGCCAAAGTGCAGCATTTATTTGCCTAGAATGTGGAGGATGCCATGAGTGACATGTATCGTGATTTGATTTTGGAACATCATCGCTATCCTCACAACTTTGGTACGCTCGAGCCACACGATGTCTCCCAAGAAGAGCACAACCCGTTGTGTGGGGACCGTATTCGCCTTGATTTGCGCATTGTTGATGGCGTCATCACGGCAGTTGCGTTTTCGGGCAAAGGATGCGCGGTGAGTCAGGCGTCTGCGTCAATGCTCACCGATGAATTGGTGGGAATGACGCTCGACCAGGTACGAGCCTACGGCAAAGATGACCTGCTCGAGTTGATTGGTCTACCGCTCGATAAAAATCCCGTGCGCCTCAAGTGTGCATTGCTGTCGCTGAAGGCACTCAAGGCGGGTGTCTACACCTACCTCGGCCAACAGCACGATATGGAAGAACTCGATTAGTCTGTATAAGAAAGGGGTGTGCTATGACCGTTGATGCCAACGATTTAGCATTTGATTATTCCAAATATGGCTTCCGCCAAGAGGAAAACTACGTTTTTAAGTCAGGCAAAGGCCTGAGTGAAGCTGTCGTGCGCGAATTGTCCGCCATGAAGGGTGAGCCCGAGTGGATGCTCAAGCGCCGCTTGCAGGCCCTCGACATCTTCAACAAGAAGCCGACTCCCGTGGATGGGGCTTGGGGCAATCCCGATTTGCTCGACCTCAACCACGAAGACATCCATTACTTTGTGCGTGCTGGAGACAAACCAGCCACTGACTGGGACGCTGTCCCCGAAGAAATCAAGAACACGTTTGAGCGGCTCGGTATCCCCGAAGCAGAGCGCAAGTTCTTGGCGGGTGTGGGTGCCCAGTACGAGTCCGAGGTCGTCTATCACTCGCTGCGCGAGGAATGGTCGAAGCTTGGTGTGATTTTTCTCGATACTGACACCGCCCTCAAAGAGCAGCCAGAGCTGTTTAAGCAATACTTCGGTACTATCATTCCTTCGGCAGATAACAAGTATGCTGCGCTCAACACGGCGGTATGGTCGGGTGGCTCGTTTGTCTATGTGCCAAAAGGCGTGCACGTCGATATTCCGCTCCAAGCCTACTTCCGCATCAATGCCGAAAACATGGGGCAGTTCGAGCGCACGCTCATCATCATCGACGAAGGTGCCTCGGCACACTACATCGAAGGGTGTACGGCGCCTGTCTACTCGACCAATTCACTGCACTCTGCAGTAGTGGAAATCATCGTCAAGAAGGGTGGCAAGTTCCGTTATACCACCATCCAAAACTGGGCGAACAACATCTTCAACTTGGTCACCAAGCGGGCCGTGGCCTACGAAGATGCCAGCATGGAATGGGTCGACGGCAACATCGGCTCACGCTTGACCATGAAATACCCATCCGTCTATTTGATGGGCCGTGGTGCCCGTGGTGAGGTATTGTCGGTGGCGTATGCCGGCAAAGGCCAGCACCAAGACGCCGGTGCCAAGATGGTACACAATGCACCTGATACCACCAGCGTCATCACCAACAAGTCGGTCTCCAAGGGTGGTGGTAAAACCACCTACCGCGGCTTGGTCAAGGTGCATCCTGGTGCGACTGGTGCCAAGATCAACGTGAATTGTGATGCGTTGATTCTCGACAACAAATCCAAGTCCGACACCATCCCCTACATCGAAGTCGAGGAGGCCAAAGTGACCTTGGCACACGAGGCCACCGTGGGACGTGTCGGCGAAGAGCAACTCTTCTATCTGATGAGCCGTGGTATCTCCGAAGCCGAGGCGATGTCGATGATTGTACTGGGCTTCATGGAGCCATTCACGCGTGAGTTGCCCATGGAATACGCCGTCGAGCTCAACCGCCTCATCCAGCTCGAAATGGAAGGGTCCGTCGGCTAGTGTTGCGGTACAGGTGTACGAGACACACCTGTTGATTGTGCGAATAAACGACGCGGGACAAGGCAACGCCTTGTCCCGCGTGTGAGTAGAAAGCAGGATGATATGACTGAATTTGTGGCAGTCGCACCCCTCGCTGCACTCCCCGTGGGTGCCACCATGGCGGTGGAATATGCTGGTGCAGCCGTGGGACTCTTTAATGTGCGTGGCACCATATACGCCATCGGCAATATTTGTACGCACGCCTATGCCGAACTCCATCAAGGCTATGTAGATGATGACGACTGCACGGTCGATTGTCCACTGCACGGTGCGCGTTTTTCATTGAAAAACGGTGCCCACTACACGCTCCCCGCTGTGCGTGATGTGCAGACGTATACCGTCGACGTGCGTGACGATCATATCTGGATCGCACCGGTGGCCTCGTAGTCTATGCTTGTCATACCGCATGCGCAACTCACCTGGCTGTGTGATGCCTACCCACACGAAGCGGTTGGACTCCTACTGGGGATGCCTGACGGCGTAGTGATGCAGTGTTTGCCGGCATGCAATTTGGCGGATGCACCACGCACGCAGTTTGTACTTGACCCACAGGCATGGTTGGATGCAGATGCGGTGACACGGCGGCAGGGCTGGCACATCCTCGGTCTGATTCACAGCCACCCCGATGCCCCTGCACGCCCATCGGTTCACGACCAAGTGGCTGGTGCAACACTGGGTGCGCAGATGCGCATGGTGATTGTGCAGGTTGGCACCCGTGGTATGATCGATATAACGGCTTGGCGCTGGGATGGCGCCATCTATCAGCAAGAGCAACTGCAATGTCACTAACACCTGCTGCCCGTCACCGCTATGCCCGCCACGTGTCGCTGAGCGATGTCGGCGAAGCTGGGCAGGTGCGCCTCACGGAGGCATCGGTGTTAATTGTGGGGGCAGGTGGTCTCGGCTCGCCAGTGGCGTTGTATTTGGCGGCAGCTGGAGTGGGGCATATTGGCATCGTTGATGACGATCGTGTGGACGTGAGCAATCTGCAACGCCAAATCATTCACACCGATGCCGACATTGGTCATCTCAAAGTGGCATCTGCCTGTGCCAAAATGCTGGCCATTAATCCGTTGATTCAGGTCACGCCACACGCAGTGCGCGTTACCGCGAGCAACGTGTTGGCGTTGGTGCAAGCGTACGATGTCATCATCGATGCCACTGACTCCTTTGCTACGCGCTACATGCTCAACGATGCCTGCGTACTGACACACAAACCACTGGTATATGGTGCGATTTTTCGTTTTGAGGGGCAGGTGAGCGTCTTTGCGCCACATCTGGGTGGTCCATGTTACCGATGTTTGTTCCCCGACCCGCCGACAGCCGACCTAGCCCCCAACTGTGCGCAGACGGGGGTATTTGGCGTATTACCCGGAGTGGTGGGTACCGTGCAAGCCACCGAAGCGCTTAAGCTAATCCTAGGTATTGGGGAGACATTGATTGGGCGTTTGTGGCTGTATGATGCACTCCGCATGCAGGCGGATGCGTGGGCCATCGCTGCGAATTCTGATTGTCCGCGCTGTGGCACGTCGCCCTCACTGACGGGCATCGTAGACATGGAAGCGGTATGTGCCGCTCCCGTCAGTGCTCGTGAAATCAATGTACACGACGCATCCCAACGCCTGGCGCAGCTGCCAGCGCCGTTTGTGCTCGATGTGCGCGACGATCACGAATATGCGGCAGGGCATGTGGCTGGTGCCGTGCATATCCCGGTGGATGCGTTGGCCATGCGCCTGCACGAAATCCCCACGGGCGCCGATATCATCGTCTATTGCCGTAGCGGTATGCGTAGCGCCCGTGCCTGCGACATCTTGCGGCGCCACGCCTACACAGCCGTGTCGTTGGCGGGGGGGATGTTGGCGTGGCGGCAGCAGATTGATGCGACGCTGGACGTGGTATAACACTGGTAATACCTGTTGTTACGAGGTGAATCATGACCGCAGATGAATTCCGCCAACACGCCGCACCTCAACCCACGTGGTCTGCGGCACTCACCGCGCTGTGGCACGATGCACGTGGGGATTGGCATGCGGCGCACGATGCCCTGCAAGACGACCACAGCAACGACGGTGCTTGGGTACATGCGTATCTGCACCGCGTCGAGGGTGATGAGTTCAATGCGGCATATTGGTACCGCCGTGCTCGTCGCCCAGTCTGTCGCACGACATTGGCCGAGGAATGGATGCAGTTGGTACAGGTACTCGCCGAGAATGCATGACATAACGGTTGGGGTGCAATGCACCTGGCTGATTGTCGCACTCGTCGGGATCAATCATAACGGATGGGTGTGTACAACATGAGAGATATGCATGGGTGCTCACTGCATGAGATGTGGAGGGGATATGACGGAGCGGATTGCCGAAATCATCGAGGCCAGCACACAGCAGGTGGTGGCTGCAAGCTATGAATTACTGGCGGCCCCCGCTTTTGGATCGCTTGTACGCATCCATACGAGCGATGCGCAGGTCGTCGTCTATGCCGTTGTCCACGATATTCGCACACAGAGCCGCGAACCCGGTGGGCGCGCCATTGTGCGTGGCAAAAGCTACACGGGGCAAGCCTTGTACGACGATGAAATCTACCGCGCCCACCCCGACCTGCGCGAAGTGTTGCAAACTGAATTTGCGGCGTGGGTAGTCGGATATCGGCGCAGTGACACGGTGGTGCAGCGTTTGCCGGCATTGCCCCCGCCGGTACACTACACCGTAGCCGCCTGTGACGATGTCGAGTTGCGCCAATTTGGCGCCCAATTTGGGTATTTGCGCATGATTGTGCAGGCGGCGCAACTGCCTGGTGATGAGCTCATTGCGGCACTCATCCGCCACATTGCACTGGCTCACGGTGTAGATGCCCGTGCCTATGTGGTACGGGCTGGGCGTGAGCTTGCGGTGCTGCTGCGTGATGATTTTGAACGTCTGCGCCAACTCCTAACCCAGATTCGTGTTGATTGATGCAACGATGAATAATGCCTCGCGTCTAGCGGCGTGGCGGCAGTGATTGTGTGCCGGCTTTTCTCGTGCCAACGGCAGAAATGTGCGATGCATGACGAAACGATGCCACGACTGTGCGACGCCACTGCGCGAGAAACACGTGCGTCGCAAGTGAGGTGGTTGCACCGGCGCGGCGGCGTATGCTATGATACAGCATAGCGCAAGCGTGAGGGGACGTGGCGAAATGGCAGACGCGCAAGTCTTAGGAACTTGTGGAGCGATCCGTGAGGGTTCGAGTCCCTCTGTCCCCACCATGGCGTTGAACGCAGTACCGTGTGGTACTGCGTTTTTTGTCTGATACTATCAAAGGAGCCGGTCATGCATTCAGATTTGATTAGCAAAATCGAGAAGGCGCGCCAGTACGCCCAGCAACCTGAGCGGATTGCCATTGACAGCCTGCGCGCCACATTTCATGGCGGCAACAATGATCACCATATTACCATTGCTGATGGGACATGGCACTGCGATTGCGACTTCTTCAAGGGGCATACCACCTGTGCGCATGTGATGGCCATGCAGAAAATTTTGCAACCGATGTTGTCAGAACGTGCCCGCGCCGCCACCAATCCGCTCGATGCTGATACGGTATCGGCCACGCTAGGATAGTGCGATGACGCTTGTAATCGCCCACCGCGGCGCGTCAGCATACGCCCCCGAAAACACGCTCAAGGCCTTTACACTGGCCGCCGATCAAGGCGCCGATATGTGTGAGCTCGACGTGATTGCCACCAGCGACGGCGCCCTGGCCGTCTTCCACGACGATACCACCGGGCGCTGGGAGGCACACGATCGTGATGTACGCCAGGTCAATATGGCACACATGCAGGCGCTCGATATCGGCGGTGAAACAGTGCCACACCTGGCCGAAGTGCTCGATTTGGCGCGTGTCCGTGGTATGCAACTCAACGTAGAACTCAAACATGCCGGCGTGGCCCGCCAAGTGCTGGATGCCATCCGCGATGCACGTATGCACGAGGCCGTCATCATCTCGTCGTTTGTGGCGCAGGCGCTAGCCGAAGTGCGCGCGTGTGATGCCACCATCCGTACCGCCTATTTGATGGGCTCCGATACGTACCATCCATTGGTGCGCCTGCGCGAGGCTTATCCCATGCCCGCCCTGCGCCGCTACGGCTGTCAAGCCTGGCACCCGTATTACAAGTTGCCGCTGATTGATTGGGCGATTACCCAGGTGCTCAGGGCGGGCTTTGCTGTCAACGTGTGGACGGTCAACGAGCCCGCAGATATGCAGCATCTGTTGGCGCTCGGGGTGACGGGGATCATCACCGATACACCGGATGTGCTGCGCGGCATGGTATAGGGGCGGGGGGGGGGGCGGGGGGTTAAAACCCCCCTACC
>JBKCGB010000024.1:0-36110 GCA_046303375.1 Roseiflexaceae bacterium | reverse complement strand
ACCGGCGATTATCATTGTGAGTGAAGGAAATGAGCGGACTACCATCCTTGATGGCAATCAGCTCGTCAGTTTTGCGGGTGTCGAAGCCATCGAAACGCGCTCAGTACAGGGGATGTGGTACAAGGCGACGAGTAACGGCTGGGATGCTTTCGACGAATTCGACCTGACCAATGAAATCAATACCATTACACCACAAACGACGCTCACCAAAACACAACTCGACACGATTATGCCGTCAGGATCAAATGCATCGGACTGGCAAGCATTAAATCAAACAACATTTATGCAGTTCGTGATGAGCTTTGCCACATTGGCACAGCACAATACGCCTCTGTCGTGGTTGCCCGATACACGCACTGCGGTAGACACTGACGTGCTAGATACGACATGGCGTGCCTATTTGGTGCGCTATATGGGCACATATGCAGACTTTTTTGCTCGTATTATTGCAACTGCACCACGCCAACTCATTGCTGCAGATGGCACCATTTCCCAAACGTTTGATAGTCAGATGATGGGGTTATTTACCACGTTGAGCGAATCTGCGCCACCAGCGAGTAGTCGCACCTTTACGAGTGTGGCGCTGTCTTTGGCGCCGAGTACGGTGGCGGCGTTTTATTTGGCACAGCGCGATGCAATCACGCGTGTTACTCCTGTGCAGAATAGTACGCCATCACAACCTGCAGCGTGGTATGTCCGCCACATGAGTAAATTTATCGCATTTGGCAAGCTCGCCAAACAAGGATATTCGGATTTTACCTACTGGAAGAGTAATAAAAAGCCTGCCAACCCACTATCTTCATCACCACCAACACCTGCCAAGCCAGGTTGGTTTGCAAATACTTGGAAATCGGTGAAAACCAAGTTCCAAGCAGGTATCAGTAAATACGTCAGCAAATTTTCGTCGTCACGACCGGCTGGACCGCCAGGATTCTTTTCGCGATTAGGCACACGCATAAAAGACTTCGGCGGCAAAATGAAAAACGTCCTCTCCAAAGGGTGGGCAAAATACGGTAAGTTTATCGGGATTGCGATTGCGGCTGCACTGTTCATTGTCAACATGTTGAATGCACGCCCATTTGCATGGGAATATGGCAATGTAACAGCACAGTTTGTGGGGCAAGTCTTGAAAGAGGTGCTCTACCTTGCGATTGCGGCGATCCCCGGGGGACAGCTCCTCATCCTGATTATTCAGACCATTGATATCATTGCCGAAGTAGCCTGTTCGTTTTTGACCCCCAAGCAACGCCGTAGCTCAGCCGCCCAATGGTTGTGTGGCGGTATTTCAGGGTTAATTGTCAATTATTTCACTTTTTACAAATCAAGCTTGGTGATTGACACCGATGATATCTACTCACACTTCCATGCGCTTATGCCGGTAACTCCCACGCTGACCCTACCGAGCAATGGTTTTGTGGTCGGAAATGAGTGGAAAACAGAATTTGCGATCACTGATTTCATCGAAAAAATGCCCTTCCCTGCCACCTGGATGGCACTCCCCTACTTTTGGCAATGGAATGGCTTCGATGAACGCAATACGTCCTTTGGATATGTGCTTAATCCGCAAAAAACCGATAATCGTGGCACGATTTCGGTCGGATCACAGCGCAACAACTACCAGCGCACGCGAAGCGCCGATCAGGCCTTGCTCGCCGGCGTCTCTGAGGTGTCGTGGAGTGATTTCACTTGGCGACAAACCCAGAATGTCGCCTATCGCTCGGCATTAAACACGAGTGGAATTAACCAACCACTCCCCAAGTTGTACCTTTCCAAAGCCTTTATGACGCAACGGCAAGAGTGTTTTGTGATTCCGATTTTTATTCTCTTTTTCCCGATTCCCATCCCCATTTGTCTCGAACGCACACACTCGAGCATGGACTACGAAGATATCACGGGCAACGATACCACGACATTTGATATTTTTCCAAATACACTCGAAAGGTTCTTGACGATGCGGGCCGGCGCAGGTGGGTACACCTTTGATTGGAATCCGGCCACATCATCGTTGACGTTCCCCGTGTTTGTGGATGCCGACAATGATGGACTCACAAATGCCCAAGAAGGGCGCGCCGGCAGTGCGGACAACGATTGGGATAGTGACGATGATACCATTGATGACCAAACCGAGGTCATTAATGGTACGTCACCACTCTTTGCAGACAGTGATAATGATGGGCTCAGCGATAGTTTGGAAGTGCGCTACAACACGAATCCACTGCTGATGGATACCGATGGCGATGGGTTGAGTGATGGCGAAGAAATCGTACGTGTGGAGAATGGGCAACGCAAAGGAGGCTGGGAGGTTGTCTACGAAATCACCAGCGATGCCCAAGGCAATGAGGTCGTATCACGCACCTGGATGGGTTCAGACCCACGCAAAGCAGATGGTGACGGCGATGGGGTGATCGACTTGCGTGAACGCTTACTCGGCTGGAGTGCATACGCCAAAAACAGCAGTGACATTGTGCGCATCACGGGCCGCGTACGCGAGGCACGAGCAGCGACGCTCACACTCGATTTTGCGTCAGGGAACGGTGGTGGGTTTGCGAGTGCGGGGATGTTGGCCACCACGGCAAGTTGTATCAACGGGTGCCGTACCGACACGTCGGCATTCAACAATCCGAGTGTGGCCTTGCGCGATAATCAGCAACTGGCACTCCCAGCCAACCCCGACTATTTCACACCACAACAATTTACGGCGTCAGCACGGGTTATGTCGACACGCACCAAAGTGGAGAGTTGCTACTACTCCTTTTTTTGGACGCGTACCTGCAATGAGTACGACTTGTTTAATGCGATTCTCAGCCAAGCGGGGCTTTTTACACTGGAGCGACGGAGCACCAATGGGCAACTCTACGTCACGTTGAGTACGCAGTACGGCATTGGGCAATATGCGACGGGACTCGTCCTGCCCCCCAACCGGAGTACGCATGTCAGCGTCAGTTATGATGGCGTGGTGCTCGTCGTATATATTGATGGCATAGAACGCTACCGCGAGGCTGTGAGTGGCCGACTCAACGATGTGGATGCCACCAACAACGACTTACGCATTGGTGGCTGGCAACGCTCCCGTGGGCAACAAACGATACGCACCTGTGCGAGCATCGTCAATAGCTGTCTACAAACATACGAAACTGGCACCACCTGGCAGGGCTACATCGATGATGTGACCCTGTACGGCATGGCGCTCGCTCCTAACGATATGGCACTGGTCGCACAAAATGCGTTCAGCAGCGACAACGACTTGATTGTGCGCCCTGGTGAATCAGTGATTGCTGATAGCACACTCAAGAATATGCTGCTGGGTCGGGTCATGCAAGGCGATACCACATTCCAACCAACGAGCACCAACTACGCATTTACCTCTGATGACTCGTTGACGTATGTGCTCAGTCGCAACGCTAGTCTGCGTACCAGTAATGTGGTCACCGTCCCAGGGAGTATCGACGTTAATCAAGAGATTAGCACGTACCGGAATGGATGTGCCTATGCGAGTGCGGTGTGGTGTTTGGCACTCGATGAATCTGACAGTAGTATTCGTGCACAGACGTTGCGCTTTGCGGATTTGTCAGGTAATGGCTACCATCTCAGCTGTAGCGCGCCCAATCAATGTCCGACAGCCGTGGATAACGCACGGATGTTTACCAAGGAGCTCAGCCAGAGTCATTATCAGCTCCAGAGTGCACCAGCCGTCGGTAATAGCATGAGCAAGCGTGATTTCACGATTTCACTGTGGTACAAACCGGTAGGTCAACCGGTGGTCAAACGCACGCTGTTGAGCAACGGGAGCACGTTTGAGTTGTACTTCACCAATCAAAGTCCATCGGCACGCGTCGTGCCCGTGCTCAAAACTGGTGATAGCACACTCACCGCCACCAGTAGCCTGCCCTATGCAGACAACGACACCAACAGCTGGAATCATGTGGTGGTACGCATGCGTGAGCGCCTGCGTCAAATCTTTGTGAATGGTGTGTTGGTGGCCCAAGACACCCAAATGGTCTCATACCCTGCAAGTGCGTATGGCGCTTTGGTATTGGGAAATGATGCGAGCAACAACTACGCACTCGGTGGTATTCGCGACCTACAAATCTACCAGTCCGCACTCAGTGACGCACAAATCAATGCCCTCGCCACCGCATGCGATGACATGCACGTGATGCTGTGTATGGCACCAGCACGCTATGTACCAGCCACGGCCACCATTCCAGATAGTGCGGTGGCTGGTGATGCACATGCGATGACGCTACAATGCACCAGCTGTAGCAGTGCCACGAGTAGTAGCATTCAGATCACAAATGGCGTACTGAGCACAGGAAGTGCGGCCTTGTTGCATCAGCGGAGTTTTACGCTCCATCTCAAATACCACATGAGCACAGTTGGTGGCACACAAACACTCCTCACAAGTAGCGACGGGAGCCAATTCGCTGTGCGCCTCGTCAACGGCAAAGCACAACTCACGCTCGGTGGCACTACTGCCACGCTCACCGATAGTGTAAGTAGTGGTACGTGGTACTTGCTGAGTGTGACCTATGACCGTGGTCAGGCGCAACTGAGCCAACAGCGGGTCGTCAGTGGCAATATTGACACACAGACAGTACGCATGGCGAGCATGGGAATCACCAATGCGCAAGATGCAATCACCCTGGGGAATAGTGCATTCACGCTTGGTCTGTTGCGTATCAGTGCAGGGGACATGCCACTTGCGACACGTACGGCCCTCGCACAGCTATTGCTGCGTGATACGGCGACAGCCGCACAACGCACGGTGCCACAATCAGACCGCGTGGATGTGGGGATACGTAGCATCACCAAAGTCATTGATCCAGATGCAAATGGCGAGCTCCTGCCCACACAAGATACGTGTACGCTGAGCTCGATGCGTTTGTGTTTACGTCTCGGGCGCTTAGATGATTTTTCCTTCCAGGGGACGGGTACACAATCAATCGGGGTCATCTCGTGTGTATCACGCAACAATTGCCCCACATTAACCGGTGGTGGAGCGAGTTTTTCGGCTGGACAGTACGTGGCACTCAACGATAGTGCCAAAAATGTCTTTATGGCGACAGCGACATCACGGAGCTACACGGTGATGGCGTGGATACGCCCACATGTACTGCTCACGAGTGCAGATCAAGGCATACTTACGGACAGTTCGACCACTGCTGGTCGGATTCAAATGGTGTTGCGCAACGGCAAATTGGTATTTCGCAGTAATGGGCGCACGCTCGAGGCGAGTGCCATGACCAGCCTGGATGTCAATCGTTGGTATCATGTAGCCTTTGTCAAACAGTATCAGACGCGAATTATCTACGTGGATGGCATCGAAGTCGCACGCGATACGACGACGAGTACGACACTGAGTGACACGGATGTAACGAGCCTTGGTGAAATGCGCATCGGTGAGAACGTTATCGGTGCTTTGAACAACATTCAGATTCATGCGGTGCCACTCGACATCCATGCGGTGCGCTTGGCGGCACAAGCCCAACTCCACGAGCTATCGTTTGCGTTCGATCAACCGAGCGGAGCCACCCTCTTCACGGATCCACGCAACAGCGGCTACAGCCTCATTTGTGGCACACGATGCCCGCAGAGTGGTATAGCAGGTCGCGAAAACAATGCAGTACGCTTGCATAGCGGCCAGAGCCTGCAACTCAATCCGAGTAGCAGTGAATTGCTCAACACACTGCTCCGTTTCGGCAGGGCAAGTATTGCGCTGTGGGTGCGCCCAACCCGCTACAATCAGTGGATTATCGGTGCAGATGACGGGCAGCAACCGCTACAAATACGCATCACCGAAGCTGGCACTATCAGCGTAAAGCGCACGAGTGCGTGTACCGGGAATGCGTGTAGACCGGCGCTCGTGAGTCCTACGACCATCCCACTCAATCAGTGGACACATCTGATTGTGAGCACCGATGCGGTGACAGAAATACTCTACATCAATGGTGTGTTGGCGCGCCAACAGAATAACCCGCTCGCCACCACAGGCACCAGTATGATGCGTATTGGTGGTGAGTTCAATGGAGACATTGACGGACTGACGATTCGTGCAGAGCCCACCACCGCCCAAACAGCCACTCGCTTGTACAACGGCGCCCCATCGTGGCAGTTGCGGTTCGAAGAAACGCTGACGAGTACGCCCTATTTGCCAAACAGCACAGGGGTATCACAGAGCACCACGGTGGCACACACGTTGCTCCCCGATGGCACAACACGGTATGGATTGGCACGTACAGCAGTTGCTGCCACATGTATCAGCAACACGACCACATGCCCCGTCGTCGATGACGTCGGCTATCGTGGCATGGCAGCCACCTTCAATGGGACGACCTCGATGCTCACCGTCAACGGGGCACAAACGCTGCTCGATGAGCTCAAATTTGGCGGCACCATCCAATTCATGGTACGCCCCGAAGCAAACATGTCACGGGCGCAGACCATTTTGCGCTACGGGTCACCAAACACGGCGGATGCACGTATTCACGTGCAACTGACACCCCTTGGATTGCTCGATGTGAGTGTGGGACCGTATCGCTATACCACCACACAGGCCTTGCCACCAGCGTGGAACCAGATCAGCATCACCTTTGGGGCTGACGGATTTAGTTATTTCCAGAATGGCATTGGAAATACGAACCAGAGTATTACACGCACCACACTGCTGTCTCCGGTATACACCACTGACAGTAGCTATGTGCTCACACTCGGCGGATATCGCACCGGCAGCACACTGACTGCACCATTTGCAGGTGGCTTAGACGAGATAGCCTTTACACCGGTGCGCGCCGATTCACCCAAAATCTACCGCAATGCACGAGCACTAATGGCGCATGCTACCACCGTCCAGCGCATTGGCAATTTCACCGTCGATAGCGATGTGCCTTCGATTCAAATCGAGGCACCGACCTATGCATCCGCAGCAGCAGTTCAATTTGCGATACGCACCAGCGATGCTACTTCGTATGTCACCACTGCCAAGACGACCATCACGGCATACAATGGCGTATCGGCTTTGGCCGCTACGCCAGAATGTGAAGATGCCACACGCGGTACTGCATATTGTCCAACCTTTCAATCGCCACTCACAAGCAACAAGGAAGGGCGCTACACCATCAGCGTGGATGCCTTTGATGTGGTCAACAACCGCAACACGACGAGTACACAGGTACTGATTGATACCACACCGCCAGGGGCAACATTACTGCCACCCAACAATGGCTTGGGGGTCTACACGGTCACACCTGCACTCCGTGGCGTCTTGCCAATACTTCCACTTGAAATCACAGCCAGTGACCCGGTACTCGCAAATGCGCCCACAAATACACCAGGGAGCGGCGTAGACAAAGTAGAAATCAATCTGCGTGACATGGCGGGTCGTACCTTGATTCCGACCTTTCAACCAGCCACCTATCGCAATGGACGCTGGTATGTGAGTCTGCCACTGCCGTTTGTCAATCCAAGTGGCTTTTATCAGGTGGTTGCCTTGACGTACGACAAAATGGGCAATCGCAACGCACAAGAGCTCGTATTGGCGGGAGCAAGTAACCCCATCGAAATTGATGCGCGTGCCCCACAAGATGCAGCCAGCGAGCCATCGCCGCTCCAATCAAGTGATTACCTGGTGAGCAATACTCAGCCGCCGAGTGGGCGCATCAGCGATATCGGCGATGGGCGCGCCCCACTGCAACGCGATTTGCGCATCCGCTACGATTTTGAAACAGAGCCGAGTGTAACCACGCTCTTTGATAACCGTGTGACCACACAGTATCTAGGGAATTGTCAGCAGTGTCCGTTGGTTATCGCTGATGTACAACGCAATTCACGGGTAGCGTTGTTTAATGTGGGGGGAAATCGTCAAACCATTCGGATTAGCGACGGCGCACCACTACTCAATAACATGTATT
The DNA here is from genome assembly GCA_046303375.1 of Roseiflexaceae bacterium. Taxonomy (GTDB): domain Bacteria; phylum Chloroflexota; class Chloroflexia; order Chloroflexales; family Roseiflexaceae; genus UBA965. Next base: position 28,203 of record JBKCGB010000024.1, on the reverse strand, counting down.
CAATTGCGCTGCTGTTTAAAGCGAGCGACAGCGGCACACTGCTCGGCGCCGGCGCAGCCAGTAATCCACGACTCCGCATCGCACTCGAACGCGACAACAGCGCTCCACCCAACCAGCGCCGATTCGTGCTCCGTGTCAATCGTGGTACGGGCGTCATACGCTCGCCGTTGCGTATTGATGCAGACGTCTGGTACTACGTGGTCGTCAATGAAAGTGATAAAGATATTCGTCTCGCGGTCGGGCGTGAGCTCACTGCCATGACGATGTCGACACTCACGTTCAGTACACTGTTGAACCACAGCGAGACGAATCTTTGGCTTGGTAGCATGCCTTCGGCAGCACAATCACAACAAACAGAAGATTTTTTCCGTGGTGCCATCGATGATTTCTTGGTGAGTACCGCCTATCTAGAGCCAATCGACCTGCTCGGAGCGAGTGTGGCAGTAGGCAGTGGGGTAAGCAGTCATGCAACTCGTCTGGCCATCAATGATGATGGGTATGCCATGCGCGATACGCTTGGATCAAAGACACAATTTTATGCGCCAATTGCTGTCAGCCAACTGCCAATTGTTGATGTAATCACCGGAGCACACACAGACACGTGCAATGGTGGCTTCACACGCGATATCTACACATGCCCTGACATCAGCCATGGACTGACCAGTAATGCGTTGTTGCTCAGCCATGCCACTGATGGATTGGTGGTTGCACCACGCTTCAGCAACGGAATTACCAGCACGTTGAGTGCAAGCTGGCGAATTGGCATCAACGACCAGAGCCAATCTGGGCGACTGGTCACGCTCACGTCACAGAGCCCGATTACACCAGCACTCCAATTCACCAGCGACTACGATGCAGACAATCATTTGCTACAACTGAATCTCACTGATGGAGCGAGCAATCTGCTGTATGCGTTGCATGTACCGCTCGATGTGCACGCATCACACACATGGCATCATGTGACCATCGTGAGCACGGCACAAGGTGATAATACGTCGATCCAGATGTATGTGAATGGGCGCTTTGTGAGTGAATTCAATGACACCACGCTACGTTGGTATCGCCCCACGATTGTGGTTGGTGGCTATCAGAGCCCGGCAGCCACCCTCACTCGCATCGACGATATCGGCTACTTTCATACTGCAATTACTGCCACTGAAGTGCGGTTTCTCAGTCACGGGATGACGCCATTTGTGCAAGCAGGCTTCGACGATGTGGATGCGGAAAGTGGTGATACCAGCGCCGACACGTCGCCGTATCAGCATACCCTCACATTTACGCAACAAACACCGGTGACGGGCATTATCGGCGCTGGGGCTATTCGCTTCAACGGCACGACAACGGTAACGCTGCGTGATGCGCAAGCCCAGAGTATCGCCGACCTGAGTGAGCCCTGGTCGGCTACGGTGTGGATTGAACCAAACGGAAGCGGAGATGGCCAAATATTCCGTGGCACATTGGCAGACTATACGTATCAGCTGGCCGTTGTAGCCAATAAGTACGTGTTTACTATGGCAGGATTGACACTCACATCCGTCTCTTCATACAGTGGGCGCCACCATGTCAGCGTCGTCAACGACGGAACCGCCCTGGCTATGTATGTCGATGGCGCACACATTGAGACGGTAGTCGATGACACGACCACCATTGATGCCCCCAACGCCAATCTCGCCCTCAATCGCCCAGCAACACAAACGTCCGTGGACGATGGGAATGAGGCACAGTTTGCCGTGGATGGCAACGCCAACCAAACGGTGGCAGCAGGGAGTGTGGCCGTAACCACTGCAGAAGCAGCACCGACATGGCAAGTCGACCTTGGATTGGTCACCGCCATAGACCGCATCGACGTCTACTTGCGCACTGACTGCTGTGTAAATAGCATGCAAAAGCTGATTGTACGGGTCAAAGATGGCACAACTACCGTGTGGAGCTATGTGAATCCCGAAACACGTGTGATCGATGGATTCGTGCAGTTGGTGCTCCCTGCAACTATTAGTGGCAGATACGTGGAGGTGGCGCTCAGCGATAGTGCGGCACTCGCCATCGCCGAAGTGGTCGTCCATCAAGATGCGCGTATCACCATTGGCGATGGCTTTCGTGGAGTCATCGACGATCTGCATATCTACGCACGCGCACTGACAACAGCCGAGATTATCCAGCACTATGCCAGCAAATGGCAACAGAGTACACTCGATTCATCGTTGGCAGGTGCACAATGGCAAAACGCATTTCCCGCGGATGTAGAAGCCACTGGTACTCTGTATAGCATCAGTAGTGACCGAGCGGGCAACACACGCACATTGCGCAATGAGCAGCTACTATGGCAGGGGCGCATCGACACGCGCAAACCACGGGTTACTGCCACAGAAGCACTCGACCCAAGCACCAATCTCTACCAGTATGCACTGCAGGCGGATGACCGCAATCTGGCGCTGACTTCGTTGCAAACACCCTGTGGACGGCGGTTGAGTCTCTCTGCACAGTACCATGACGGGTTGACTTACCTCGCGAATACGGGGTATATCGACGGCAGCCTGCGTGAAATCGCATCCCTGACCGGCAGCTGTACATACGGTGCTGTGCCTGATTTTGTGCGTGGGAGCAGTGTCGTTGTGAGCAACACGACCGTGCTGGCTGCCGGCCCACGCTTTCACTATATTGGAGGCACCAACCATCTCTCTATCGTTGATACTCACTCCGACATGCAGTTGGTACAACAACGAGTGGCAATCACCGGGACGGTCAGTGCAATCACACTCAGTAACGATAACACCACACTGTATGTCATTAGCCAAAACGCGCGCCCTGCTACACAGCTGATTGTGTCGGTGTTTGATGTGACGACCACACCAGACAAACCATCACGGCTCGCATCACTGAGTGTTCCGTTGACCCTCGCATTCAACGTGATTGATGCAACCGTTGTAGCCGACAATCGTTACCTCGTCATGCTCAGCGATGAATCACCGGCAAGACTTTGGCCGATTGATGTGCTTGATCGCACGAATCCAACACAACAACTTTCCCAAGCACTCCTCGAAGACTTCCGCGGGTATGCACTGAGTAGTAGCCACAACATCGTAGCAGTGGCACAGGGCAATGCGGGGGTGGCACTCTACGGCATTGACAGCAACGGCACACTCGCATTGCGCCAGAGCATTGCGACGAGTGGGTACGTGCATCGAGTGTTGGCGGTCGCCGATATGCTGTATGTGATTGTTGACGACGATACTGTGGTGGATGGGCGTGTACCTAATGATCCAAACACACTCGAAAGCTATCGATTTATCAGCACCGTGAGTGCAGGTCAGGCAGAACTCACGCCAAACATGCAACCGCTCGCTACGTACATCCATACGGCGCTCAGCGACGATAATGCATCCATTACCGCATTCCACATCAATGATATCGTGGCATATCTCAACAACGAAATAGTTATCTTGTCGACACAAGCCAGCAACGAGGCTGACTGTCTCGGCTGTCAGCGCATGAGCATTCTCGAAAGTACCACACCCACGACCACCCTGCGCAGCGAGGCCATGTTTGTGGGTGCAGGCCAAGCCATCGCCCGCGCTGGCAACGACCTGGTCGTATTGACACCATCACGACTAAGCACAATTCCAGCCGTCATCAATACGTTCCAAATCAGTGATCGCCGTATTGCAACAACCCTGTGTGATCGAGCGGGCAACTGCAGTGTGCAACCCAGTACCCGTGCTATCCGCATGGTCGCACTTGATCGCAACGCCCCATCACAAAATAGTGCCATCCTATTGAACAGTGCAGACATCTACACACAGACTACCAACCTGAATCTGCGCTTCCGTGTGGATGCGTTAGACCCCATTAATCGGGTCACATTACTCGTTGATGGAGTCGACAGCAGTTTTGTGTATACGCCGACCAGCACATTACAATCACTCGAGCAATTTTTTGTAATCCCGAGTGTGACCCATGGCATGCATAGCGCTCAACTACGGGTCGAAACAGGTACAACGTCGTTTGTGTCACCGAGTTACTTGTTTGTGGTCGACACCCAAGCCCCCATGGTGACCGTCGATGCGCCCGTAGTAGGTATCAACAACTTAATTGATGGATTTATCAAGCTGAATGTGCGCATCAGCGATGATGGTGCCTTTACGGGGTACCGTATCAGCAACAAGGCCACCGGGCAGATTTATCCATTGACCAACCTTGTTCAGACAGAAGTCATCACCACAGGCACACAACAAGTCATATCAGCGGACGTGTTTGTGCCATATGCATCACTGACACAGCCATTTGTAACGCTGCAAGTGGATGCGACTGATGTAGCACGCCGCACCACATCACGAACAGTGCGATTTGATATTGATGCTGTTGCTCCTCAACTCATCAATCCGCAGTTAAATGCAGTACAGGCGGGCAAATTATTGCCCGTCACGAGCATGCCACTCACACGCACGGCCAACCTCGATCTCCATCTCGGCTGGAGTGCCATCAGTGACATGTCAGCGATTACACTGCGCCAACTCGAATATCGAGTACAAAGTGTCACCGAAACAATCAACTTGACCAATGTGCTGGCCCCAACCAGCCTACGCACACCGTCCTTGGTCACGCGTGAAGGGAGCCGCATTGATGTGGGCGTGCGCACCCGTGATACCTACGACAATGAGCAATTCCACGAGTTCCCGAGTATCTACGTCGATAGCGCTACCACTCCGGACTACACGCTCTTTGATAGCACACAAGCAGTCTACCGCGGCTGGATGAATCGTGGGTGTGCGGTACTCGATAGCGATACACGCGAGCAAGGACGCTATGGTCCACAACAACTGGCCGTCACATGGGATAGTGCCGCCCTGCGCTTGCTGTGGGCAGGTGCCAATTGGGATACCGATGGTGATCTGGCCATCTATCTCGATAGCCAACCTGGTGGTACCGTACGCACCTTCCGCCCCAGTAAATACACGCAATCGCTGGCGGATCAACAACTCAATGGCGAATCATTTATTACACTGCCAACAAACATGGCGGCACGTGCCACAGGAATCGGGAGCACGGCCCAACAACTCACACAGTGGCGCCAACGACTGTTTGCCGCGCAACACGGTCGGAGTGCGCCGAATGTTGAAGGTGCCGATTATGTCATCTATGTCAGCGACCAACAAACGATTAGTATGTGGCAATGGGATGCCTCGAGTAGTACCTGGCTGTTGCTGAGCGAACAACCACAGTATCGCTACAGTAGCGATGGATTCACCGAATATACCGACATCCGACTGCCGTTTACCATCATCAACTACGACCCCAGCACACCACTCGGTGTGGTTGCCATGGCGCTCAAAGAAGATGCGTTTCTGCCGTGGGCTAGCTTCCCCACCAGCAATCCGATACGTACCAGTATGGCCGGTGACAAGATTGTCGCTCTCCCCTTTATCAATGGCTTTGCATGGCCTGCACTCCGCGACGGAGTCTGCCCACGCACTGCGACACAACTCCCTAGCACTACGCAAATTCAAGCAACGCTTTCGAGCGACCCAATCGGTGCAAGCCAACGAAGTGTGTCAGATATTTTTGCAAATACTGAACCCGATGCACTTGCACAGATTATCGATGATACGGCGGTGTTGTGTGGGTACGTACCAGAAGACAGTTGGTGTGCTGCAGTTGAACGGCTGAGCAATTCTGCAAGTGCGGGTACGGCCATTTTGGCAGGATTACGCAACGAAAACATTCTGGCACAGAACCCGGTGCTTGGGCGCAATTCGGTTGTCACCTACACGTTGACAATCGCCAACACGAGTGCGCAGGTATCACAAGTCATGTACGGTGTCGTGCATACCTATGGTGGAGTATGGCTGACCACGCCTGTCGATAATAGTACGGTAGTTGGTGGTGGGAATTACACGTATCACACCATCAATGACAGCAGTATGCGCGATTATTTATTTATCAAGGTTGACCCCATCCAAGCCGGTAAAACACGCACACTCACATTCCGTGGTGTGGTAGACCCTGACAAGGCACAAGCGAGCGCAAGTGATCGCATTAGCACTGGTGATGTGGCCAAAATCGAGGTACAACTGACCGACCAAGATCCTCGGGTAATTGCGACACCGAGCCGCACCATTGAGTGGTTGAATGCGGCAGTACGCATCGACACGCAGGCCCCGAGTCAAGTGCTCCCCAATAATGGGCGTGTGGTCAAAACAGGAAATACGCTCATCACCGGGAATGTCAGCGATGAATCATCCATACAACGAGTCGAGCTAATGTATGCGTCGAATGTGAACACGACGAATCAATTTGCTCCCTGCCAAATCGAATTGGCTACGTGGCAATGTGTGGTAAATGTGCCCAGCAATGCCACCACCATACAATATCGGCTACGTGCCAGTGATCGCTACGGTGCTATGAACGGCTGGAGTAGTTGGTACACGGCCATCGTCGACAACGATAAACCGACATTTGCCTTTGATGCCACCACCACTGCGCTATTCACACGCCAACTTGCGAATGGGAGTGGATTACAAATCAGCGGTGTCCTTACCGATAGTACGACCACAACCGACCTAGTCATCTGCGATGAAAGCCAAGCCGACTGTGCGACCGCATCCATTGCGAGTGCGGTAAGTCAGACAACGCCCTATACCAGTACCGTCAATAGCACTCAGACTATCACTGCTGGTCCGTGTGGAGCTACTCTGACCAGCGATTACACAGCCTATGCGATTCCGCTGGTAACGCCTGCACTGGCTCGTGTCGACACCTTGCAACTTGCAGTGCGTGTGGCGCATGACGAGAGCAATGATGTCAACCTATGGTTGCGCTCACCCGCAGGGACAATCGTGGCATTAGTGACGAGCACGCGAGCTACCGGCAGCAACGTGGTGGCACAATTCGCTGATACTCATACGCGTGCGAGCACCACGTTGACTGGTACGACGGCAATTAATGCCAGCTACAACCTGGTACAACCAGACATGCCACTGGCGACATTTGCTAACGAATCAGCTGCAGGGACATGGCACATCTTGGCATGTGACCGTGATGGGACAGAGCCCACCGGAAGCATCACGAGTGCCATACTCACGATTCAATCACAGAGTCCAGCACGGCATCAGAATGCGGCATGGCAATACACGATTAGTAGCACTGAGGCACTTGATGGGAGCATGCGATATTTTAGTACGTGGGCACGAGATAGCGTCGGAAATGTCAGTCGCCAGCGCTCATTCAAACTGCGCATCGATAGCGTACCACCGATTATTGAAGCATTTTTGAGTTACCCGGTCATCTCGAATACGCTGAGCATTGATTTGTTTACGGGGCGGATAAGTGATGGCAGTGGCGTTGCTGCGCTCAAAGCAGATCTCTACCGTGATGGACACAAAATCAACGAGTTTGATGTGCCACTCACAGCAAGTAGCAGTAGTTTGGCACAACCTCCGGTATCACCATCCGTTTCCAACTATACATGGAAGTTGCCGTTTGACCCCAAGGCATATGATATTGGCACATACACGATGCAATTTCATGCAGTAGATAGTGTGGGTAATCAGGGTGCAAGTATTGTATATGCTTTTGCCATCAGTGAGCCACAATCACCATCAATTGGAACTGTCCAGGCAGTTGCACCAAATGCGGCCAATACGCTGACACTCGACATTCCAGTGAATAGTCAATTTGCTGAAACCAACGTGGTAATCACGATGGAGTTAGATACTGCAAGTAGTGTGATTACCACAACATCGCTTGCTGCATGGTCGTACAACAATCCGAGTGTACTCGAGCAAGACGACAGGTTTCAGCAGTTGCAGCAACAGTCGATTCAACACATCGGTATTAATCAGCGCTACGCAGCCGTTCTTTTGACAGACGGTACCGTACGCACATGGAATATCGATGCAGATAATCCGATTTCGATGACCAATACCATTTCGAACGTACATGAAATCGCCGTGCCAATAGATGCCCTCGGCGATACATCACGGCTGTTGGTGCGCTTTGGTGATGGTCATGTGGGTGAAGTATTGACGAGCACGGTACGTATGCTCATGCCCGATGTCGTAGTAAGTCAGATTGCTGCCGGACGCGATCATGTGGCAGTACTCTTACCCACCGGTGCAGTGCAGATTTGGAATTACGACGATGTGGGTAATATTATCCCCGTCGACACCACGTTGCGTGATATTGTGCAGGTGACCGCTGGAGAAGGGTTTACTTTGGGGTTAACGGCCGCAGGGACGATTGCCACATGGGGTAATAACAGTGTGGGACAGCGTGATGTACCCATACAAGCCAATAGCAATGTCCGCGCCATCGCAAGTGGCCGCAGTCATAGCCTAGCCTTGGTTGAAACACCCGCTGGTGGCATGGTCGTTGCGTGGGGCGATAATGCGTTTGGACAGAGTAGTGTGCCCGCAGATCTGGGTGACGTAGTCAGTATTTTTGCAGGCGAGCAGAGTAGTGCAGCACTAAGTGCCGATGGGCGTATCCATGTGTGGGGGCAAAACAGTGCACCGCCACAATGCTGTGCCAATCACGTGGCACTCGGCAACCAGCTGACGATTGTTGAATATCAGCAGTACACCTATAGTGGCTACACCACCATACCGATTGGTGGCGATTTCCAGTACAAAAAAGTCACATTCGAGGGTATTTTGCCAGGGCGCCGCTATCGCTATAGCGTGGTGGCACGCAATCGCCTCGGCTCGACCCGCAGTAGTGGTGTAGTGTACAGCGGGCGCACGTATGCCAAAGTGTTCATCCCATTGGCATCACACGACGACAGTCATGATTTACTCTGGCCAGAATCACATGGTGCGGGAGATCATCCATGATATCGTTTACACGATTCGTGAAACCAATCCTCGGGATTGCCATATGTGTGACACTCGGGGCAATGCATGTTGCTGCCACAGGACGCAGTATCACCCTCCCCACACCCACCACACTCACTGCTACAGCCAACGGTGCGGTCATCCCATGGGGACCGGGGCAAGGTAACTTGCATCGACTCACTGCGCACGCAAGTGCTGGGATTGCCCAAATTGCTGTCGGGGATCATCATGCCTTGGCCATGACGAGCGCGGGTACACTAACCGGCTGGGGAGTAAACATCAATGGTGAACTGACGATACCCAGCACACTCAGAGATGTGGTGCAAGTCAGTGTGGGATTGACGCATAGTGTGGCACTCGAACGATCCGGGCGTGCGCTCATTTGGGGCAACGCACAGGCACTCGTCGGTGGGAATTCGTTTACCAACATTGTGCGTGTGGCAAGTGGCGATACACACACCGTCTTGTTGCGCCAATCCGGGAGTGTCGTAGTCGCGGGTGGCAATAGCGCATTGCGCACCATCCCACTCGCGATTACTGCAGCCGCGCAACCGGTGGTGGCAGTGGCTGCAACCACCGTACAAAACATAGCCTTGCTCCGTGACGGCACGGTAGTGCAATGGGGTAATGGGAATATTTCAGTGCCAATCAACGTCCAATCCAATGTGGTGCGTATTTTTGGGGCTGGACGCATCAGTGGTGCATTACGTGATACCGGAGACCTGGTGCTTTGGGGCGATGTCGCATCGCTGGTTGTCCCCACGGGTGCGAGCAGGACCATTGATAGCAACGGCGTAACGTATATCACGATTCCGACGATGAGTGCAGTGGCTCATATCGAAGCTGCACAATGGGGACTCGGCATTGTGCATCGCAGTGGACGTATTGATACCATTGCATTGGTGGGAGCTACAGTACCAACCATTCCCAACGAACGCCTCAGCCAGTTGGGCATACATTACCGGCACACCACCGGTCTCGCAGTGAGTATGCGGGCACTCGCCCCCGCAGCAACACCAACGGCAGCAATCGTGCTAACCCCACGAACCATCAATGATCACACCTCTGCGGGGAGCGTTGTGCGTTTTGGTGATAGTGACTCAGTCACCAATGTTCCCAGCCAAGCACAAGATGATAGCGTGGTGCAGATTGCGGCTGGGCGCCATCATGCGGTAGCACTGCGCCGTGACGGCGTAGTTGTGGCGTGGGGCGCAAATGATGCCAATCAAACGAATGTACCTGCCGAACTGACCATGCCACGCGCCTACAGCGATACACTGCGGATTGTTGCTATTGCAACGGGTGCAGATCACACCATTGCCCTGCGTGCCAATGGTCAACTGGTAGCGTGGGGCGATGATTCGTACGGGCAGACGACGATTCCACCTGGACTCTTACCTGTGGCACAAATCAGTGCTGGAGCACGCCATAGCGTGGCGCTACTCACCGATGGTACGGTGGCCGCATGGGGTAACAACGACTACGGACAAACAGCAGTGCCAACCTTGGCTGGTGTGCGCAAAATCAGTGCGGGGTACTTCCATAATTTGGCACTGTTGCGTGACGGGAGTATTGCTACGTGGGGTCGCAATAATGTGGGGCAACTCGCACTCCCACCGCTACAAGGAGTGGTCGATGTGGCTGCGAGTTTCAATCAGAGCATGTTTTTACAGGCCAATGGCAGTATTCGTGTAATTGGCGCCAATGACGACAACCAGACGATTGTACCAGCCGGTGTCTTTCAGCGCATAGACACTGGATATCAGCAGCTCTTCGCAATCACAACCACCGGCATACCCGTTGCCTGGGGACTCAACAGCAACGATCAGGCCACCGTCCCTGTCACGGTCACCACAGCACTGATGCTGACCGGCGGGAGCGACTTCAGCCTCGCCTTGGTACCTGCATCACACGGATTTACCGCACCCACGCCCCAACCCACAATCGATAACCGGGTACGCTACAGCGATTTGGCCAGCGGCAGTGAGAGCGCCGTGGGTGTCAGTGCTGGTGCAGTGGTGGTCTGGGGCTACGACGGCAACCAGCAACGTGTGGTCCCTGCCATCAACGACCGTATCCAGCAGGTGGCTGCAGGACATCGCTTCAATGCAGCTCTGACTGACACAGGGCAAGTGTATGTGTGGGGCGCAAGCGCCAGCGGAGTCACTACTGTGCCCAGTGGGCTGGCAAATGTGACCGCAATTGCTGCTGGATCGACCCACATGCTGGCACTCAAACGCGATGGCACTGTCGTCGCTTGGGGAAATAATAGCGCCGGGCAAACCACTATTCCACCAGGCACCACAACCATCACGGCGATTGCTGCGGCAGGTAACTATACGCTCGCCCTGCGTGCCAATGGCACACTGGTAGCCTGGGGTGATAATAGCGCCGGGCAGACCACTATCCCACCAAGTGCAACCAATGTTGTCAGCATGGCGGCTGGTGCCCAGCATGCTCTGGCTGTCACCCAAAACCAAACACTCATCGCATGGGGAGATAATAGCTTCGGACAGACGAATGTGCCAAGCATACGCCGCCCCATTGGCGCGTTACGTGCGGGCACCACAACTTCTTATGCCCTGAGTGATGATGGATTCGTCTATGCGTGGGGTAATAATGCGTGGCGCCAGCTTGAAGTGCCCGTATATACCGTGACTGCGCCACCACCTCAGGCATCCGTCATTGCCGGGATAGTCACGAGTTGGGGTGATTTTGCTGGCAATTTGGCCAATTCCACGACCAATCTGCGCCATGTGGCAATTGGTACAGATACGATTGGCTTGCTCAACGACAATGGTACGCTGCAGTTTCCGAGCGGAGCAAACCCCGATAACACCAGCATCACACAGGCGCCAAATGCTCCGCTTACGTTGTGGCAACTCGCTATTGGGAACTTTGCAATTGGGATTACCAATGAGTATCGTGCAGTGGCATGGGGAAGTGGTGCACCGAGCATTCCGCCTGCATTTCGTGACGGTGTCCAACAGGTATCAGCCCAAGGCGCACATGCCATGGTACTCACCGATGATGGGCGCGTATGGTCAAACTTGTTTGCTGTCGACACTACCCGTCCAGCCAACGCTATTGCTGCAGGGAGTAGTTTTGCTGCCATTGCCTACCGCGATGGGAGCGTCGCAGTATTTAATGTGAATGACCCCTACGGATTGCAGCAAATCCCGATGACTGCTATTGGGGTGGTAGCACTCGCTGCTGGTGCCACACACATCGTGGCACTGACTGCAACTGGGAATGTGGTTGGCTGGGGTGCCGAAGGCAACGATGTGGGTCAGGCTGATGTCCCATATACGGCACAAAGCAATGTCCGTGCTGTTGCGGCCGGGAGCACGTTTAGTTTGGCGTTACGCAACGATAATACGATCATCGCATGGGGAGATTTGCCTGCCACCAGTACATCCAACCTCACCACACTCAATAGTATGGCCAATGTGCTGGCTATTGCTGCCTCCAACAACACGATTGCAGTATTGAGCAGTGCAATAACGTCACCCACCATACAGGCTACCAGCACACGCATTATCACGACCACACCAACACCGCATGCGGTCGTGGGAACACTCACCGACCGACTGGCTGCTTGGTTCCGCATAAATGACGATAACGCGCCAAGTACATGGCAAGCATCCACAGGCATGTTTACCTGTACACCCGTGAGTAGTTGTCCACAGCTGAGCACCGATGCCGTCTATGGTACAGCAGCACGGTTTGATGATCGACGTGGACATGAGCTCACCAGCAGTACAACTGTGGCACTCGCGAATACATCATTTAGTGTAAGTGTGTGGATGCGCCGTGAGCGACTCAATCAGGGTGATGTGGCACTCAGCATCGGCAATCCGGGTGTCACGCGCCAATACTTGGTCGTTGGTATCGATGCCAACAACCGCCCATATTGTAGTTTTCTTGGCGATGATGTGCGCAGCGCACAGTGGTACACCGACACCGATTGGCATCACTATGCATGTACCTACGATATCACCAGCCAAACACGGCGCCTGTACCGTGACGGGCTCGTCATCGCCCAAGATCGCCCAGCAGCGGCGTTTGTGCCCCCTGCTAGCCGTGTCACCCTCGGTCGGCGCGCCGATGATGCCAGTGGGTTGCGGGGTGCGCTGGATGCGGTGAGCATTTATACGCGCGTGCTCGATAGCGAATTACAAAGCAGTGCGCGCTTCCCCGCTGCAAATCCTGTGCTCAGCATCGATTTCGAAGAGCTCCAACTCATGAGTAGTGCCAATTTAACCACACAACTCGTGTGTGTGACTGCCAACTGCCCTACACGCATGGCGAGTAGCCATGACGGTGCCGCATTAGTGATGAGTGGCAACGAGCGCTTGCGCCTACAGGGACTAGCCTCACTCACCGGCGATTTCACAGCCATGGCGTGGATTGCACCTCACTTGAGCGGAACGACTCAACTCGTAATGGCTCATGGGAGTGCGTTTTTTATGGGATACGACGACAACAACCGCGCATTTTGTCGGATTGCTGATCAAACCATCACCGCACCACGCCGTGTGGGCTGGCATCATGTTGCGTGTACGTTCTCGAGTAATACCCGTGTGTTGCAAATGTATGTGGATGCCACACTCATCAGCAGTCGTATCGCAAGTGTGAGTAGTGCACCGGGTGAAATTACGGTGGGGCGTGACCCATTGACTGGGATCGGATTCCACGGATTGCTTGACGATATGCTGTGGTACAGCAGAAGCCTCGATACCACAACGATTGGTCGTGTCTACAATGCCACAAATCCGCTCCAACGCATTGCCACACCAGCAGCTAACGGTACCACCACGGTGCCGACGATGACCTTTAGTGCAACCCGCACACTGACCCGCACTGCGACCATGGCAGCGAGCAAAACACGCTTGCCTGCCAGCCGCACCCCCAGCATGCCACGCTTCCCAACATTGACGCTCACACCGTCGATATCGCGCACCGCCACCCGTTCACCATCACAAACGGGCACCCGTTCACCATCACAAACACCATTGCGACCTACAGCTACGTCGACGCGCACGATCACCAATACGCGCACCCCACTGGTGATTACACGCACCATGCTCTTTATTCTCAGCCCTACATTTGCCCGCCAAACAGCCCTCGCTGAAACCCAGGCACGCACACAGACTATCATCGCAGCGCAAACGGGTACCGCGAATGCGATTCGCACACCATCAGCGACTGCAACGGCGTATCCATTACCAGAAACGTATACTGCTACCCAAACAGCAATCCCATCAGTCACCTTCCCGGCAAGCCGCACAGCGACACGTTCACGCACGAGCACACCGACCATGACGCGTTCACGTACCACCACACCTACCCGTACCAAGACGCCGACCAACACACTCACACGGAGTAAAACACGCACACCAACCAATACGTATACACCGAGCAATACACCCACGTATACGCCAACCAATACGTATACACCAACCAATACACCCACGTATACACCGAGCAATACACCCACGTATACGCCGAGCGATACGCCCACCTTGACACGGACACCGACGGATACAGAGACGCCAACGCCAGTTGATACGCCCACACCATAATTGCTCGATGGAGAAAGACCCATGTAGGTGGTACACACCAACATGGGCGGTGTTTCATCATCATGATCTAGAAAGTAAAGCAATGCAGACACAATGGCACAGCACAACCAAATATATTGTAGGAATTGGTATTGTCATTTTTGGGATTTATGTGATTAATTTGAGTAGTTCAGTCATCCCGCTATTAATTGTGGCAGGACTCCTAGCCGTCATTGTGCGCCCAGCCATTGATTGGATTCATCGTCAGCTTGGGGTACGCTATGGATGGGCAGTCACCCTCGTCTATACCGTGCTCATTTTCATGGTGCCCACCCTTTTTGTGCTTTTAATTCCAGCCCTTATCAATGCGGTCAATTACATTATTGATCTCGATTACGAAGCAATCATTCAACGCAGTATTGCCTGGGGTGAAAACACGTTGATAGCGCTCAAAGCAGTACAAATGCCGTCTCAAGCACTCGACATATACATCGATCAAACAGTTGATATGCTCCTCAATGAGCTACAAAATGCTATTCCCACGACTACCCCATCCCCGCCTACTATGTCAAGTATTGTGCAGTCACTTGGCGCAGCCCTGACCACGACGTTTGGGGCAGCAGCAAACTTGATCGGTAATGTTTTTTCAACGGTGTTGCTGATCATCTACATCGTTTTGGCTGCCATGTACATGAACCTGAGTGGGCGGATTTACTTTGACAATTTGGTGGCTGCCATTCCCGATACCTACCGCCCAGAAATCACCCAACTCCTGCATCGTCTCGGACGCACATGGAATTCTTTTTTCCGTGGACAACTGATGCTCATGCTAATCATCGGCGTTATCACCTGGGTCGGTTTAACCATCCTAGGGATTCCCGGTGCGTTGAGTCTCGCAATCGTAGCTGGTTTGCTCGAAATCATCCCCAACCTTGGACCAATCGTAGCGACCATTCCCGCAGTCATTGTGGCGCTTCTGCAGGGGTCCACCTATCTCCCACTTGACCCCTGGGCTGTAGCCATCATTGTGCTAGTGTTTTATCTGTTTGTCCAACAACTCGAAAACAGTTTCGTAGTACCGCGTGTACTCGGTGATGCTGTCGGTCTGTCGGAGCTTGTGGTGATGACAGGAGTCCTCGTGGGAGCCACGGTGTGGGGTATTTTGGGGGCGCTCCTCGCCACACCTGTGATTGCGTCCGTATATGAGCTACTGCGCTACGCCTATGCCAAAATGAATGATACCGAACCGTTCCCTGCTGAACCAATCAGTCCACCACACTCACCAGGGTTCATCAACCGCTGGCTACCACGACGAATCGCCAAGATTGTATCCAGCAACGAACCACCCTTGGAATAGTCTGCTACCCGACATACCAATCAGCATGCAGGGCACTCGCAGCCACCAGCGCGGCGTTTAGACCATCGCTACTGTCGATGCGGTGTTGTGCTTGGGCGCGGGTAAATCCCCAGGCCTGCATATGACGATGTGCCAAACGCTCCATGGCCACATCCATCGGCGTATTGAGATACCAGCATTCGTCGAACAACGGTTTGGCAACACCCCAACCATCAGCATCGTGCAGGAGATAGAGCCCCTCCACAATAATCAGCTGGGCCTGCGGTGTCACCGCGATAGCATCAGGCACAGGATCGCCCACATCATGTGCAAAGTCGGGCCATGTGGTCTCGTGCCCGATACGAATGCGTTGCAGTGCTTGGATGAAGCCAGCCACATCAAATGTCCATGGTGCACCACGCCGAGCAAATGCCAATTCTGGATCAGGCATCTGACGGAGTTGTGCTTTGCTGAGATGAAAGCCATCCATGCCGAGTACTGTCGCATAGACATCAGGCATCTGTGCGTTGACCGCATCGACCAACTGGCGCGCCAATGTGCTTTTTCCCGCACCTGGAGCACCAGCAATCCCAATCATAATCCGATGCCGAGGGGGCGCTCCAAGTAGTGCCATGAGATGTGCCAACGGATCAATTAATGTGGATGGCATAGGGTGTTCACCTATCGTTTATGTTGCTGGGTTCACACGATCTGGCACACAGCCGATACCCCGTGATTGAGCGAATTGTCCACGTTTGTGTCACTGTGTTGCGGCACCCACCGCCGTATATGTGCGTGTATTGGTACGGGTGGCTGTTGGCGTACGCGTCGGCGTATGTGTGCGCGTGTGCGTACGCGTGTTGGTATTTGTAGCCGTACGCGTGGCCGTACGTGTCGATGATGCCGTATATGTGCGTGTATTGGTACGAGTCGCTGTCGGCGTACGCGTCGGCGTATATGTGCGCGTGTTGGTGCGGGTGTTGGTGTGCGTGGCCGTACGCGTGGCCGTACGTGTCGATGATGCCGTATACGTCACCGTATTAGTACGAGTCGCTGTTGGCGTACGCGTCGGTGTATATGTACGCGTATTGGTGCGGGTGGCTGTCGCAGTACGTGTGTGTGATGCCGTATGTGTCGCAGTCAGTGTCCGAGTATTGGTCGGTGTCGTGGTGCCAGTTGCAGTTCTGGTACTGGTCTGTGTCATCGATGCACTCACCGTACGCGTTGCAGTGTGGGTGGGTGTAAATGTTACAGTGGCTGTCGCGGTGTATGTCTGCGTATGCGTGGCCGTGGTGCTCGGCGTATGCGTGCTGGTCGTAGTCGGCGTATGCGTCGATTCTAGTGCCGTATGCCCGATACAGGTATAGCCATGTGCATCGCTATTCGTACCATCGGGACAGGTCGTATTTGACCATGTCAATGAAGACATCAAATCAGACCGTAACAGCGTCGTGTTACGCAGATTAGCGCCTGTCAGATTCGTATCACGCACATATTCAAACGTACCACCTTGCAGGTTGGCTCCAGTCAAATCTGCCTGACTAAATGTCGCAGATGTCACCATGTCCTGCAGATTGACCCCACGCAGATTGGTGCCGACGAATATCGTAGCGGGATACGCTGTACCGAGGGTTGCCGTGCGTAAATCCACACCCATCATCGATGCATATACGACTTCGGCACGGGTAAAGTTCGTGCGGGTCAGGGTCGCCCCCCCCCAGTTGGTATACCACAACAACGCCCCCGTGAAGTTGGCATCGGTCAAATCCGCATTGCGGAAATCAGTACCACTCAGGTTGAGACCCGACAGATCCACCCCGTGCAAATCACATCCCGCCAAATTACTGTTTTGCGTGCGCACACTACAATCACTACTTGCCACTGCCGTCCCCGTCGGCGATGGCGTCAGTGTCTCTGTCGGCGTGCGCGTCAGCGATATGGTCAATGTCAGTGTGGGAGAAATGGTGGGTGACGGCGTATGTGTGTGTTGTAACGACATATAACCCTCACATGTACCCGCATGTGTATCACTACTCGTGCCATCGGGACAGGTCGTTGCACCCCAAGTAAACGTGCTCACGTAGGCCATTTCTCTAAAGGTCGCATTGGTCAGGTTGGCACCCGTCATATTGGTGTATTGCATGTAGTCAAATATGCCGTTTTGCAGATTGGCACCTGTCATATCCACAATCCAATACGACGCCGTTGACACTACACCTTGCATGTTGACGTTGCGCATGTTGGTGCGCGTAAACGATGTGGCCGGGTATGTAGACCCTAGAATCGCCGTACGCAAATCGACGCCCGTCATAGTAGCATCCACAATTTCTGCGCCGGTGAGATTGGTACGCGTCAAATCAGCACCCACCCAGCTGGTGCGCCACAACAACGCCCCTGACAAATTCGTATCAGTCAGGTTCGCATTACGAAAATCAGTGCCATTGAGATTGAGTCCGCTCAAATCCAACCCTTGCAAATCACATCCCGCCAGGTTGCTATTTTGCGTACGTACGCTACAATCACTACTTATCTCCGGT
Source organism: Roseiflexaceae bacterium (assembly GCA_046303375.1). Classification (GTDB taxonomy): domain Bacteria; phylum Chloroflexota; class Chloroflexia; order Chloroflexales; family Roseiflexaceae; genus UBA965. The sequence goes on along the minus strand of JBKCGB010000024.1, from coordinate 9,938 downwards.
GTCTGTGTTGGCGTGTTGGTGGCAGTATTGGTAGGAGTCAGCGTCTGCGTTGGCGTGTTGGTTGCCGTACGTGTACTGGTATTTGTTGCCGTGCTCGTAACCGTGGGTGTATTGGTGATGGTAGGCGACACGGTATGCGATGGCGTGTACGTCTGTGCAATCGTCATATACCCAATACACGTGCCACCATGCGCATCGCTGTTACTGCCATCGGCGCAGGTGGTAGTCGACCAGGTAAAACTATCGAGATACCCCATGTACTTAAATGTTGCATTCGTGATGTTTGCCCCACTCATGTCGATATAGCGCAGATTATCAAAAATACCATCTTGCAGATTGGCACCCGTCAAATCAACACTCCAAAACGACGCCGTCGATACCACACCCTGCAGGTTAGCATAGCGCATGTTGGTGCGCGCAAACCCTGTCGCCGGATATGTGGATCCCAGCACTGCCGTGCGTAGATCGACCCCCATCATGGTGGCATCGACAATTTCCGCGCGCGTAAAATTCGTGCGCGTCAGCGTTGCACCGCCCCAGTTGGTGCGCCACAACAATGCCCCCGTAAAATTAGCATCGGTCAGGTTTGCATTGCGAAAATCAGTACCGTTAAGATTGAGCCCCGCAAAATCTACGCCCTGGAGATTACATCCCGCCAAATTACTGTTTTGGGCACGCACACTACAATTGCTACTTGCCACTGGCGTCGCCGTCGTCGATGGCGTCAGCGAGGTCGTCAACGTGGGCGTGCGTGATGGGGTGAATGTCTTTGACCGCGTCAACGTCAACGACGGTGTATTGGTCTGTTGGAGCGTCATGTAGCCGACACATGTGCCTGCATGCGTATCACTATTGCTGCCGTCTGCACAGGTCGTCGCCCCCCAGGTAAACGAATCAAGGAAATCCATGCGTACAAAACTTGCGTTGGTCAAGTTGGCACCAGTCATCGTGGCGTAGCGCACATATTCAAAGAGGCCGTTTTGCAGATTGGCACCACTTAAGTCGACTTGCCAAAACGATGCCGTCGATACCACACCTTGCAGATTGGCATTACGCAGATCAGTCTGAAAAAAACTCGTGGCCGGGTAGCTACTACCGAGGTTGGCCGTGCGCAGATCGACACCCATCATGGTCGCATAGGTAAGTTCTGCTCCCGTCAAATTCGTGCGCGTCAGATCAGCACCACCCCAGTTGGTGTTGTGCAGCATGGCATTCGTCAAATTTGCATCCGTCAGGTTTGCATTACGAAAGTCGGTGCCGTTGAGGTTCAGTCCACTCAAATCCAATCCGTGTAAATCGCATCCCGCCAAATTACTGTTTTGGGCGCGCACACTACAATCACCACTGGGGACTGGCGTCGCCGTAGCTGTACCCATAATTTCCACTGCTGCTGGTGCACTCCACCGCGCCAATGTGTTGCGCCCCGTGCGCCCCCCATACGCACTCACACGAGTGGGCTGACCACTACGCGTACTCACCATCAGTATTGCGCCCGCCACCATGATTCCTATGGCACACCACATCGGGATACGCATCAACGCTTCCTAGCTTGTATTCACATCATCGCTGATAAAATTGACGGCATCGAAACGCTGTCACTCCACCCGCACGGCCACGGCCTGCGCCTGCATCGCTAGCTCCGCTGCTTTAAACGTATGCGCCTGGGTCATGGCATGCTCAGTCCGATTGAGACAATCCAGAATAAGTTGACCAAAGTAGGGGTAACCGACTTTACCATCCACGTCGATATGCCGCTCATGCTGCTGGTCAACCACATAGACCTGATTTCCTGCACCGCGTGTCACATCAGTGTATTTACGCAACTCAATGTAACCGTTGGTGCCGAGAATCACCGTACGCCCATCGCCCCACGTACTCAAGCCGTTGGGGGTAAACCAGTCAACACGGAAGTACTGTGTGGCGCCGTTGTTGCCGACCAGGGTGGCATCACCATAATCTTGGAGCTCAGGATATTCGGGGTGCGCATAGTTGGCCACTTTGCTATGCAATACGGTACCATCAGTGGCTCCACTGTAGTACAAAAACTGCTCAACCTGGTGACTGCCAATATCGCACAAAATACCGCCATATTTGGCCATATCAAAAAACCAAGCCGGGCGGCTCGGCGCATTCAGGCGATGCGGGCCCAATCCAAGCACTTGGATGACACGCCCAATGGCACCGGCCTGCACGAGTTGCCCCGCATATATTGCACTTTCATTGTGCAGGCGCTCGCTGTAGTAGACGGCATATTTGCGCCCCGTTGTCACCACTGCCGCCCGTGCGTCAGCTAGCTGGGCGAGCGTGGTAAACGGACATTTATCGGTGAAGTAGTCCTTGCCGTGCTGCATCACGCGCACGCCCAGCGGCCCACGATCACACGGCACCGCCGCCCCTGCCACCAGCTGGATGGTCGGGTCTTGCAGGATGTCTTGCTCACTCCGTGCCACCCGCACCTGGGGGAATACGTTGACGAATGCAGCAACTTTGGCAGCATCAGGGTCATAGACCGCCACCAAATCTGCACCTGCTTCAGTCAGACCGTTGCACTGCCCGTAGATGTGCCCATGGTCGAGACCGATGGCAGCGAAGCGAAACTCGCCGGGTTTGACCACGGGTTGCGGCTTGCCTTGGGGGGCGTAGTTCATTCCATCTGACATGACATCTTCCCCTCGTCATCTAGAGTTGTGCGGCCATAGCACGCAGGTTGGTCAGGCTAGTATTGAGACAGTCGAGCGGATTGCGTGGGCAGGTGTCTTGCTCGACCGCATACCACTCGATGCCATTGGCTTCACCCCAGCGCAGGATGGGCACGAAGTCGATGAGTCCTTCGCCGACCTCTGCAAAGGCCTCACTGCCATCTTTGGACATGTCCTTGAGGTGGATAATAGGCATACGCTGGCTGTAGGGAGCGAGGAAGCGCAACGGGTCGGCGCCACCTTTTTTGACCCAGTATGTGTCAATCTCAGCCAGAATCGCGTTATCGGCACTCGGGCGCAACAGCCACTCCAGTGCAGACACACCGTCGATGGTGGTAGCAAATTCAAAGTCGTGGTTGTGGTAGCTGAGACGGAATCCGGCAGCATTCAGCGGTTTGGCGAGGGCGTTCATGTGGCTCTTGAACATCTGGTAGCCGAGTACATTCTGGTATTCGCGGGGCAAATAGGGCACGATGATGTCGCGTGTGCCGTAGAGCAAGGCTTGCGACACGGCACCGACCATGTCGTTGGTCAGTTCGTCGAGCGAGACGTGCAAACCGGCCGTCTTGAAGCCGTTTTCACGCAGAAAACCAGCGATTTGCACGGGCGTATAGCCGCGTGACCCAGAGACTTGCACGGCCGGCCAGCCTTGTTCTTTGAGGGCTTTGAGCACACCGTTGTAGTCTTTCTCGAGCAGATCACGGCAGGTATAGAGCTGGGCGGCAACTTTGTGAATCATTCGTGGCTCCGTTCGCGTGGGGCACGGCGCTGATTGAGCTGTGCCAAAAAGAGATTCTCGTCAAACGGGATATCGACCCAGCCATCAAGCCATGTCGACAGATACATGGCATTGACCAGCGTCAGCCCGTTGATTCCTTCGTGGCCGGGAGCGATGAGTGGTGTGCCCAGGCGGATGGCGTCTGTGAAGTTTTGCGTGATGCCAGGGTGTTGTGGGCCGGCGCCACCACTCACTGGTACATCACACTTCCAGACTTCGGGAGCGCCGAACGGTTGCGTGTTGCTGGCGTTGAATTCGGGTTCGGGGCGACGCAGGCGCCAAAACGTAATTTTGTTGTCTTCGACAACCAGTTTGCCCCGGTCACCGCTGATTTCGTAGCGGTTGGTGCCCGGCGCATCGCCAGTAGTAGTAATAAAGACACCCGTGGCACCATTGGCGCACTCCATGTAGGCGGTGACGTCGTCTTCGACTTCGATTTGGTGGTGTTTGCCGAAATGACAAAAAGCACGTACTCGTGCGGGCATCATGCCCAGCGTCCACAGCATCAAATCAATGTTATGCGGGGCCTGGTTCATCAGCACACCGCCACCCTCTTGCGACCAGGTGGCGCGCCACGTGCCTGATGCGTAGTAGGCTTGGCTGCGGTACCAGTCGGTGATGATCCAGTTGAAGCGCTTGATGATACCGATCTCACCCGTTGCAACTAAATCACGCACTTTTTGGAACACCGGATTCGTGCGCTGATTGTACATCATGCCAAAGACTTTGCCACTGGCCGTTGCCACTTCGTTCATTTGTCGCACTTGTTGGGTATAGACGCCGGCAGGTTTTTCAACCAGCACATGCAACTGATGATGAAAGGCCTGCACTGCAAGATCGGGGTGAAAGTAATGCGGAGTAGCCACGATCACCGCATCAATGCAACCAGATTGGAGCATGGCTGTGTACGAATCAAAAAAGCGCACACTCTCAGGGAGCTCGTGGCTTGCCCAGAGCTGGGCTTGTGGGCTGGTGTCGCTGACTGCGGCAAGCACGGCACCTTTGATACTTCCGGCGACGAGATATTGCGCGTGACCGCGCCCCATACCACCCAACCCCACAATCCCAAAGCGTACATCACTCATGGTGGCTCCTTTCACAACATTGTGTCGCGCAGTTGATATGTTTCATGGGCTCGGACAAATCACCGGCGGCATAGACATCCAGCGTGCCGCTAGCGCAGTCAACATACCCGTATCATCGGCTCGTTGTAACGACCGGTTGAGTGCATCGTTGAGATATAGTGCATCATACGGCAAAACCACCACATACGGTGCAAAGGTCAGCGCCATCCCGACACGCAAGGTGGGGTCTTGCTGTTGCATTGCACGGGCATAGCTCTGTTCCACAACGACAACCTCTATCTGTGCGCATTCTAACGCCGTCCACAATTCTGTCAACGTGTCATAGTGTACGATCTGAAATGTCCGACCATTGCGCATCTGTTGACGGAGTGCGGTATCTGCATCTGCACCAAAAACCACACCCACAGGGGTCTGCGCCAGTGTGGCATAGTCGGGAATTGGTGCATGCGCCACCACGACAAGCCCATCATCAAAATAAAACTGTGAAAAGCGTGCCCGCCAGCCTTGTTCGGGGGCATAGGGCATCGCCGATACCATCACGTCAATATGCCCCTGTTGTAGTTCGTCATAGGCGGCATCAAGGCTGGTCGGCACAAACACTGCCTGAACCCCTAGGTCGCGTGCAACATAACGCATCAAGTCGATGTCGTAGCCAGCTGGGGTATCATTGATGATGGTCGTGAATGGCCAAATACCTGGGTCGTATCCGACACGCAGCTGTGCATTGGTGGTCACCCGTGCCATGACTGGGTCAACCACCACACTACCAAAGTGACTCAATTCAGTCACACACACGAGTACGATATACACTATTGTGATAAGCAGGGCCACGACACGTCGTACTCTCACCGTTCACTCATTCTCTCTACTTGCCAATCATGTACGATATTTATATACTCAAGCATAAGGCAAATACCGATTTTTGGTAATTGGGCACTTCCTCATTTCCCGTAGCACTTTCTTTGACATGGGAGCATTGTATGGCAATCGAACCGTATCGCCCACAAAATGGTCCAAACGACCGCGAAAAAGCGCTCGACCAGCGCTTGGAGCGCTTGTTTGATCGCTGGCCCTATAAACTCATGCGTGCCGTGCGCTGGACAGCCATCGGCATATTTGTCATCTGGCTCTTGGGGAATGTGCTCCCAGCCACGTTTACCTTTCTGACTACTCAAGAACTCGGTCCGCTATTGTTGCAACTCTTGTCAACAATGGCATATCTGTTCATTTTCATCGGCTTTCAGTTTGCCTTGATGTATTTCTTTATGGCACGCACCCGCATCTACTGGGTGCGTCCTGGTGAGACGGGGATCAGCTTTGCCGACTACCGTGGCAACCCCGAAGTACTCGAAGCAGCCCGCCGGATTGTGACGCTGCTCAAGGGTGCCAAGCAGTTCAAACAGATGGGTGGCGAAATCACGCGTGGGGTGTTGCTGATTGGGCCTCCAGGCACGGGCAAAAGCTACCTCGCCCAAGCAATTTCCACCGAAGCTGGTGTGCCATTTGGCTATCTCAGTGCTCCATCACTCACGTCGGTGTGGATGGGCATGGGCAACATCAAGGTTATGATGCTCTTCCGCAAGGCACGCAAACTCGCCAAAGAGTACGGCGCCTGTATTTTGTTTATCGACGAAATCGACGCCATCGGGATGGCACGCAGCACGTCACTGATGGGTGGCAACGCCACTGGCATGAGCGGTAACGCCGAAGGTGGCCAAAAAGTCAACATGGTGATGGGTATGGGTGGTGCAGGCAGTGGGCTCCTCAATGAGCTGTTGCTGCAAATGGATCCCCCACCCGAAGATCCCAGTTGGTGGGGCAAGATTTTGCGCTCACTCGGCTTGCGCCGCAAAAAGCCCGAAATGCCACCCGTCCTGACCATGGGTGCCACCAATTTGGCTGAAACGCTGGATGCCGCCTTGTTGCGCCCAGGTCGTTTCGACCGCAAAATCGTCGTCGAGTACCCCGATGCCGATGGTCGCCGCGACATCATCGAATACTACCTCGGCAAAGTCAAGCACGAACCGATGCCGATGGATCGCATGGTCTCCGACACTATCAACTACACGCCGGTGGCGATTCGCTTCATCATCAACGAAGCCGTCATCCACGCCCACTTCGACAATCGCCAAGCCATCAACTACTGGGACTTCAGCCGGGCTCGCGAAATGCACGAATACGGCTTGCGCCAGCCCATCCGCGGCATGTCATTCGAAGAACGCCGCCGTATCGCCTACCACGAGGCTGGGCACGCCTATGCGGCCGTCAAGTTGCTGCGCAAACAACGCCTGACCAAGGTGACGATCATCCGTCACGGCAATGCGCTGGGCTTTGCGGCGTGGAAGCCCGAAGAAGAAATCTACACCCAATCCAAAGAAGAACTCCTTGGCCGCCTGCAGATTGCGCTTGCAAGCCGTGGCGCCGAAGAACTCTTCCTGGGTATTCAGATGAGTGGCGTCACAGGCGACTTGGCGTCTGCCACCGGTATCGCCACCTACATGGTGGGAGCCTACGGCATGGACAACAGCTTTTACTCGTACCTTGCGTTTGGCCCAGAAGCCATGCGTGGCGCCGACATGAAAAAACAGGTGGAAGCGATTTTGGCCGAAGAATACCGCAAGGTCAAACACCTGCTCGAGCAAAATCGCCATGCCGTCATTGCCATCGCTGAAGCACTGATTCTCCGCAACGAATTGACGGACATCGACGTCAACGATATCCTGTTGCGCGTCGAAGCAGCACATCCCTTTACCAATGCACCGCTGCCCGTGCCAACCACCGCATTGCCCGTTGATACCCCCAGCGAGACGGTTGTTGATAGTAGTGCCAATATGCCAAACACTGCAAGTTCACCGAGTGCGTCATTCACACGCGAACCCGATGCATAATAAACAACGGTAGGTCAGTCTACGCATGCGGGGGAGGGTGGTAAACCTCTCCCCCGCATGCGTGTATAATAGATACCCATGAAGATACTCATTACGGGCATTAATGGCTTTGTGGGTGGTCATCTCGCCGAACACCTCAGCCACAACAACACCTATCAGCTCTGGGGCATTGCCCGCACCGGTCAGCTCGCGCTCCCTGCGCTCGCAGGGCGTGTCACCGCAATCGGGATGGATTTGCGTGACACCGCCACGCTCAAGACTGTGTTACACGATATTGCACCCGATGCCATCATCCATCTCGCAGCACAAGCCAGTGTGGCACGCTCCTTTGGTGATGCAGTCGGCACCATGCACGACAACGTGTTACCGAGTGTGGCACTGATGCAGTACGCAGTCGAGCTCAAACTTGACCCGCTCATCATTGTGGCTGGCAGCAACGAAATCTATGGTAATGTGGCTACAGACCGCATGCCCATCAACGAAGACGAACCCCTGCGCCCTGTCACTCCCTACGGCGTAAGCAAAGCAGCCGTCGATATGGCAGCCCATCAATGGTATGTGTCACACAAGCTCCGTACGATTCGGTTGCGTCTCTTTAGTCACATTGGACCACGCCAGAGTGATGCCTACGCCCTATCAGCATTTGCTGCGCAAATTGCACGCATTGAAGCGGGCCTGCAAGAACCCGTCCTCAAGGTGGGCAATTTATCCGCCCGCCGTGATATCAGTGATGTACGCGATGTGGCTGCCGCCTATGCGGCACTCCTGACACACGGTGACGCAGGTGCTGCCTACAACGTGGGCTCAGGACAATCACACGAAATCGGCGAATTACTCAATCAACTCGTCGCCATGAGCCATGTGCCGATTACAGTGTCCGTTGATCCCGCTCGACTCCGCCCCGTAGATGTGCCAGATGTCGTATGCGACAACCACCGGTTACGTACGGCCACAGGGTGGCGCCCACAAATCTCCCTTGCAACCACACTCCACGATATGCTCAACTATTGGCGTCACGCCATCAAGGAGACACAGGCATGAAAGCCGTCATCCTCGTCGGTGGGTTGGGGACTCGGCTCCGCCCCCTGACCTGCAACACCCCCAAACCGATGCTCCCCGTGGTTGGCACACCCTTTATTGAGTGGATGCTTACCAACCTGCGCGATCAGGGCATCAGCGAAGCGATTTTGGCAGTACAATACCTCGCTGATCGCTTCAGGACAACACTCGGCGACGGTGCGCGCCTAGGCATGAAAGTGCACATCATCGAAGAACCCGAACCACGCGGCACGTGTGGTGCAGTCAAAAATGTGGCCCACATGCTCGATGATACAACGTTCATCTTTAATGGTGACGTGATGACTGATCTCGACTTGCAGGCCATGCTCCGCCACCACCGCACCAATCAGAGCGAATTAACCATTGCGCTGACCCCAGTCGAAGACCCGACCGCCTTTGGACTGGTGGAAACAACTGCCGAAGGGCGTATCACACGCTTCCTCGAAAAACCCAAACCCGAAGAAGTCACCACCAACATGATCAATGCGGGGACCTACATTCTCGAGCCACACTTGCTCGATTACGCACCCGCCAATCAGCACTACATGTTTGAACGTGGACTCTTTCCTACCGCCCTACAACACAACCACCGTATGTATGGATTTGCTAGTACCGCCTATTGGACGGATATCGGCAAGCCACAAACATACCTCGAAGTCCATCACGACATCCTCAACGGCAATATGAAGTTTGCCTTGCAAGGGCGCCAGATACGTGCCGATGTATGGGTTGGGCATCATTCGGATATCCCTGCTGATACCCATATTCACGGTACCGTGGTCATCGGAGACAATGTGCACATCGGAGCCGGTGTTACCATCATTGGTCCCACGGTAATCGGTAATAATGTTCGCATCGAGGATGGGAGCACAATCAGTGCCAGCGTGTTATGGCACAACAACACGATTGGCGCCAAGTGTCACATCGATCGGGCAGTTATCGGCTACAACAACACCATCGCTGCTGAATGCAAAATCCTGCATGGTGTCATCATCAGCGATGACTGCACGATTGGCACCCAAAACCACTTCGACCATGGCATGCGCATCTGGCCGGCAACCCGGCTCGGAGATCAAGCCATTTCGTTTTAGGCTGAAATAAATACAGCCGGCGCGGAAAACCGCGCCGGCTGTATCTTTTTGGACCAACTTACCCACGAAATGGCTGAGGTGGTTGTGGTGGGTTATTGTATGTGTAATCGTCATCCTCACCGTCGTTATACCCATCATCATCGTAGGTGGACGCATTTGGGTTTGGATTGCCAAAACCACCAACAGCTGGCTGTTGGCCATACTGTGCTGGCTGTTGGCCGTACTGTGCTGGCTGTTGGCCGTACTGTGCTGGCTGTTGACCATACTGTGCTGGCTGTTGGCCGTACTGCGCTGGCTGTTGGCCATACTGTGACGTGCTCCCAAACCCGCTGCCAGAC
>JBKCGB010000023.1:0-15178 GCA_046303375.1 Roseiflexaceae bacterium | reverse complement strand
CTGCGCCAAATGACCACACCCACCGCCGTAGCACTCCCTACCACCGCTGCCGCCCAAAACTGCCAGCGCAGCGTGTAACGCATCACCACAGCACCGAGTGCTACCGTCGCCAACGGCAACAAGCCGTTGACAACGGCCCCGTGCCCGGCTGGCACCTGCTGCATGGCCAACGACGAAAATAGTGGAAAACCGATGGTCACGCCAGTCGCTGTAATCACCACTTGGACGAACTGGGTGCGGTTCAGCCATGGACTTTTGGTCACGATCAATGCAACGAGTGACAGCACTGCTGCGATGAGCCCACGAGCCATCCCCACAAACACGGGATTGAGCTCTGCGACGGCGACCCGTGTCACTGGCAGTGATACACTGAAAATCACCACTCCGACCAAGCCCCACATGACACCGCGCGTGGCCTGCGGTTGCTCCATGCTCACCCTGCTACTTTCCACATGTTGATGCGAGTTCTCTCCATCATACTCCGATTACAGTGCATCGCGTTGTCACAAACCGTCATGTATAATTTTTTATTGTGCCGTAGTTGTATTTAAGGTGATATGAAAGGGTGCACTGTGTCGTCTTTTTTTATGCTGAGTGCCCTCAGTGCCGCATTGTGCTTCGGGATCGGTGATTTTCTTGGTGGTAAAGCCAGCACCAAGCTCCCCGTGGTCGCCGTATTGGTAATCAGTGAGTTGTTTGGATGTGTTGCATTCGGCGTGTTGGCATGGATCAACGGCGAATCAATGTTGTCGCTTCCACTTGCTATCATGGCCGTGGTTGCTGGAATCACTGGCGCCGTGGGGCTTGCCGGCTTGTACCACGGCATTGCACAAGGGCATACGGCAGTCACCGCACCCGTATCTGCAGTCCTATCAGCTATTATTCCTGTGCTCTTTGGTATCTACACCAGCGGCTTCCCATCGACTTTGGCTGTGATTGGCATGAGTATCGGCACCATTGCCATTGTCCTCAATTCACTCTCCGGTCGTGCTAGCGGCTACCAAGGGCTTTGGCAAGGGTTACTCGCAGGGGTCACGTTTGGTGTGTTTTTGATTTTGCTCAAATATATTGGAAGTGCCGGCATATTTGTTCCACTTGCAATCGCTCGTGGCGGTGCGCTCCTTGTAACAATTCCGTGGTTGCTGACCCGTCCCCGTGCCTCATACCCCATTGCAGGTGTAGGTCTTGCCATTGCCGCAGGCACATTTGACCTCAGTGCCAACGCCGCCTACATGGTGGCAACACAGCACGGGCGCCTCGATATCGCCAGCATGCTGGCATCGCTCTACCCAGCTATCACCGTCTTGTTGGCGTTTTTTGTAAATGGTGAAAAAATCAACACGCTCCAACGCTGGGGGCTGGTTGCCACAGTCGTTGCCTCCGTGCTGATCTCGTTCTAACGCACGAAGCGCCCCTGTTGCATATGCAACAGGGGCGCTTGGCAAGAGATGATTAGGCCGTTTCGAGGATGATTTTCACGCCACCCATGAGTGCCGTTGGCAACAGCACCTTGGTGCCACTGGGCAACGTGGTCACGCCGAGGATGGTACACACCACTGCTGCAGCAATCTGATCCTCGCTGTATCCAGCAATGGTCCCGAGCGCATCGATGATGTCACGATCCAACCCCGCCTTGCGCAGATGATCAAGCGTGAGTGTGCCATTCCCTGCCAACTTGAGTGCCTTCTGCGCCACTTTCTCGTACTTTTGCAACGGGTTGGTGGGTGCGGCTGACCGCGCCGATGGCATCAACGTGGACACGTAGTTCAGCACCGTATCGGCAAACGAATCGCTGCTATCTGATGAGTCAACAGCAAACGAATCATCCTGCTCGGCGAGTCCGCGGGGTGGCGCACTGCGGGTATGGCGTGAACTCACATTCCCTTGCCTGCTCCCAGCCGAGCTGCTGCGGCGCATCATCGGCGCCTGTAATACATTTGCTACGCGGAACGCCATAGTCGGTGCAGATAATGCCTTCATACTCTCGACTCCACCATGCCAGCCGTACGCCATTTCTTGCATCACGACCGCCTGGAATGCCTCACCCTGCACCTTGGCGTCTGCAGCATGTACAGCCACAGCCACGATCGACGTCTGTGCAGCCACCAGCTGGTGCATGACAGCCCACTTGGTCTGGCTGTCACCATTCAGGTCGTGCAGACGACGGGCCGCCAATGTGCGCACAAAATCTTCCGTCATCGTGGCGGGCATGGTCACCACCGGCAGCGTTTCTTGGTGTGCATCTGCGCTGAAGTGTGGTGCCACCGTGCGGTCAGTCACCGTCACCAGCATGCTCGTCTCACCATCGTACTGCGGGACGTAACCACTCTCCCACGCCACTACCGCATCGCCAAAGTCCATCTTGACTGTTTGCGCTGTCTGCGACTGCAAGCGCCGCGTAATGCGTCCGATAGCATCATCGATACGCTCGTTGGGGGTCACTGATTCGCAGAAACCACCACACATCTTCGCCAACGCCTGCAAATCACCATCCGACGGCGTATAGCCGATAACCACGGGAAAGATACGGTGCCCGGTTGCTTTGGCGTGAGCCGCTACTTCTTTAATCCCCCATGCCTCACCATCCGTCAACACAATAATGTCACACGGCTGGTCGTGCGTCGGCATGTTGATGACATAGTTCACCGCAGCTGCAATCTCGGTTCCACCGAGATCGGCTTCGATGGTTTTGATCCAGCCATTCATCTGCTTGCGAACAACAGGACCCACGGTCATCAGACCAGGGGTCACATCAGCCACATAACTGCCAAAGCGCGTCACCGCAATCGAATCACCATCACGGAGCATCCCGAGTAATCGCATAACTGCCTGCCGCGCCTGCGCGATTGAAGTCCCCCCCATCGATCCCGAACAGTCGATGAGCAACTTGATGTGCATCGGCTTATCGCTGGCTGCATTCTGCCGGCGCGGGATGGTCATGTATGAGCCATGCCAGTGTTGGCGCTGGTACTCGGTCGTCATATTGGCGCGGTAGTCGGCATAGCCCTGCACCTGCACGACTACGTCACGATCCATGCTCGCACCATCAATGGCAATCGATACCCCCCCATCCACAGGCTCAATGCGTGCAATGTGGCTGGGGACGGTGACCTGCGCCACACTTCGCCCATGCACCTGCAACTGATAGGTAAAGGGGTACTGCACCGTGGCGTGTGTCACCGGCACCTGATCATCTGTCAGCTGTGCGGGCGGTGCCCCATAACGCGGCGCAATCGTGGTCGGCAAACTCACCCGCACCACACCATCGTTGGGAAGCATCCACTCGCCGTAACGAATGCGAATCACCACATCCTCACCGGCCGGCACGTTGCCCAACCGCAATGTGTAAAAATCTGCATCGTGTGAAATCAATATGGCGGTATCGCCTGCTTTAATGGACTTGTCGAACTTTGCACGCGCACTCGGCGTTTGGTCGACATGCGATAGGTAGATTTCACCACGAATGTGAATCTCGGCTTGCAACAAGACTGCCTCGTGCGGCAACGGGAATGAATACGTGACCTCCATCGGCTGTGGCGTCGGGTTGCGGAACTGCTGCTGCACCGCCATACGCAAAAACACCCCCGCCAACTCGCCACGCACATCCACACTCACCAATGGGATGACCGCACCAGTTTGACTTTCAATACGTGCTTCCATCATGACCCTGCTCCTTCTAAATACTTCTACGAGCTACTTTTTTAATGCCTAACATACACAGTATAACGTATGCATGTGATTTGTCAAGTACACATTTTACTATGGTCTGTAATAAATATATCACTCATGTCAATAGACGGTGTCAACGGGTAATTTGTTTCATACACACGCCCCCAGCAGTATCCACGTGCTGGGGGCGTGTGTATGGATGTTGGGCGTACTGTGCACTAGTGGGCGGTTGGCGTCGAATCCTGATTACGGACTTTCCACCACGACGCCACAATTGCAATTGCCAACGTGGCCATAACCACTGCCAACGAGACTTCGGGCTGAATTTTGATTTTCTCACCAATCAGGGCATACGATGCATCGGGGAGAAGCATTTTGATACCCACAAAGACGAGAATAAACGACAAGGCTGGCTTGAGATAGGCAAACTTGCCCATGGCACCTGCCAACACAAAGTAGAGGGCGCGCAAACCAAGAATTGCGAAGACATTCGACGTGTAGACGATAAACGGATCAGTAGTCACCGCAAAAATAGCAGGGATTGAGTCGACGGCAAAGATGAGGTCAGTGAATTCGATGACCAACAAGACGGCCATGAGTGGAGTTGCCATGCGTACGCCGTTTTTGATGACGGTAAAGCGCTGTCCCTCATACGTATCAGTCATCGGCATGACCCGTTTCAACCAGCGCACCACGGTATGGTTGGATGGATCGACGGCATGGTCGCTGCTCTGGAGCATACGGATACCGGTGAAAATCAAGAAGCCACCAAAAATCCAGATAATCCAGTGGAACTGCGCAATCAGGGCGGCGCCAGCAAAAATCATCCCAGCACGCATGATCAACGCACCGAGGATCCCCCAAAACAAGACACGATGCTGGTAGGCAGCCGGTACGGCAAAGCTACTAAACACCAATGCGAAGACGAAGACGTTGTCAACACTCAGCGATTTTTCAATTAAATACCCGGTCAAAAACAAGAGTGCAGCATCACTCGGGGTGTAATCACTGGTGGGCATAATGTCGTTCCAGTAGAAATAGATGACGACATTAAACACTAATGCGAGCCCAATCCACACTACACTCCATGAGACAGCCTCACGCATACTGACTTCGTGGGCATCACGATGAAACACACCCAAATCCAAGGCAAGCATAGCCAGCACAAACACATTAAATGCAACCCAAATCCAAATACTTTCCATGGTACTCCTTTGATGCAAGCTACAATGCGACCATAACCGATTGATTCGACGATAGAAATATATGGTTTGTTGCACCACATACAAAACCCGCACACTGCGTGAGGCAGTGTGCGGGTAAACGAGCAAACGGCGTTATTCAGTCCAGCGCTTGGCGAGTGCCACCATCACATCGACACCACGTTCCATGTCTTGCACAGCGACCCATTCGAGTGGTCCGTGCGCATTATGCCCACCCGTAAAAATATTGGGAGTGGGCAGACCACGCTCGGTCAGCCGTGAGCCGTCGGTACCGCCACGGACTGGTTCATCGTAGGCCTGCACCCCTGCATCAGCACACGCAGCGCGCAGTTTGTCCATGATTTCGGGGCGATCACGGAGCCAATACCCCATGTTGCGGTACGAGCGTGAGATCGTGCATTTGATGCTGGCGGTGGGGTACATGGCTTGTAGGGCGGCACAGATTTTCTGTAGGGCATCGCCTTTGGCAGCCAGTTTGTCGTTGTCGTGGTCACGCAGAATAAAGCGCACCGTGGTAGCAGCCGTGTTACCTTCGATGCTGGTGGGGTGGATGAATCCACCCCATTTGTAGGTGGATTCAGGTGCAGCGAATTCACGAGGCAGCATGCCCAATAATTTGCCTGCGAGATGCACCGCATTGACCATACCATAGGCATGTGCCGTACCAGGGTGAGTCGAGACGCCAGTGATTTCGACCACTGCACCGTCTGCTGAAAACGTCTCCCAGCTGACTTCACCCACCGCACCACCGTCAAACGTATAGGCGGCTGATGCACCAAGTTTGGCAATATCGAGATGATCGACACCGCGTCCGACTTCTTCGTCTGGATTAAAGCAGATGCGAATTGTGCCATGGGGGATGTGTGGATTTTTGATGAGATAATCAGCCGCCGTCATGATAATCGCAATACCTGCTTTGTCGTCGGCACCGAGCAATGTGGTACCAGAGGCCGTGATGACATCTTTGCCGACCGCCGTCAAAATATCTGCATACATCGGATTCGCAGGATCAATGACTTGGCGTGGATCATCGGGGAGCACAATCGTGCGTCCGTCATACTGCTCATGCACGATTGGTTTGACGTGCTCACCACTAAAGTCCGGTGCCGTATCAACGTGCGCCAAAAACGCCACCACGGGCGCTTTTTCGTAGCCAGGTGTGGCCGGAATCGTGGCCAACACATAGCCGTGCTCGGTTAATTCTACATCGCGAGCGCCAATAGCATTGAGTTCATCACGGAGCACGCGCAACAGATCCCACTGGCGTGCTGTGCTCGGATAGCTCTGCGCAAAGGGGTCGCTCGTCGTGTATATCTGGACATAGCGCAAAAATCGATCTCGCAGACTCATCATCGACTCCTTGTGTAGTGGCGGTGGTGGTGACTCCCATACGCATAGTATACGTCACACCACCGCAACTTTCGAGTATGATGGTAGCAAGTGATTTGAGTACAAAGGACGCGGTGTGCATTCACCAACATTCCCAGCACGGCGCCTATGGCTGTGGTTGACGACGCTCCTGATTGCACTTGGGAGTGGGCATTTTTACGCCAGCGACGAAGAGACCATGTTTGGAGTGACGTTGCGGCTATGGCACGCCATCCAACAGCTCTTTGATGCGCACGTTGTCGTTGAACGCCCAATTCTGACACCATATGGACCGATGCAGTCCGTGTTGGCGTTGCTGACGTTGCCTATCGGCTCCATGCTGGCGTGGCTCGGTCCTGCCGAGATGAGTACATGGCTAATCCGCTTGCCGAGTACATGGATTAATGCGGTCATGGTGGCCAGCATCGCCACGCTCCTGGGCTGGATTAGTGTGCACCGTGGGCATAGTAGCCGAGTCGGCATCTGGGTTGCGCTGAGTTATGCAGTAGCTACCCCTGCACTCAAGTATGCCGGTAGTTTCTTTTCGGAGCCGACCGCGTCGTGGTGGCTACTGCTGGTAGCGCTCCCCGCCCTCGTCACCACCCCACTGCGTACGCGTACCTATGTCATCTGTGGTCTGGCAAGTGTAGCAGCCATGCTGAGCAAAGTTGCTATTGCACCGACCCTCGCCTTGATTGGCATGATGGTGATTGGATATGCATTACTTGACCGCGACTGGCGCAAACTGATTGCCTGGAGCAGTGGCGCAGGAATCGCCGGACTCAGCTTTCTCAGCTACAACATACTCGCCCGCGGTGATCTGCTCAGCTCTGGCTACAACAGTCGTCAGCAGGGCTACGCCATCGATTGGAGCATGATTGCCACTGGCATCCACGGCCAATTTTTGAGTAGTGGCAAAAGCATCTTTGTGTATGCACCTGTACTGTGCCTGCTCCCCATCGGTATCTGGTGCATGCGCCGCCAGTGGCGCATACTCGGTATCATTGGCGCTGCAGTGACCGGGATTGTCGTGGTGCATACCAATGTCATTTTTTGGCATGGTGACGGTGCATGGGGCCCACGCTACGTGATGCTGTGTCTGCCGTTCATGCTTATCCCTCTTGCCGACGCCTATACATGGCTTGGATCACAATCAGCAACGCTGCGGCGGACCATCATGGGGGTGGTGCTCGCACTTACCTTGTGTGTGCAAATTGCTGCACTCACGATTAATTTCAATGCATATATCATCAATACACGTGATGAACAGGCACGCTACTACACCCCTAGTGCATCACCGATTGTAGGACAATGGCGGATTTTGTGGACACAACTCACCAACGATTTAGCGCAGTGGTATGCACCAAATGTCACGTTGTCAGGGTGGACGTACAGTGAGGGAGATCGCACGCGTGGTGAACAATTCCCGCGCTTTGCGCGCCCAGGTGCACAGCTTGACATCATCCCGCGGGGGCGTGACTGGCCGATGCTGCGCGCTGATTATCACACCTGCTTTGACCCAAGTGGGCAACTCCACGTGGATGTGGCAATCAACGAACACCTGCTGATTGCCCCACCGGCCTGCCCACCACGCATCATCCATCTGCTGCTACCCCGGGCACAGAGCACGGTGACATGGCAGAGTGCGGGGGTCACAGTACCCGGGCTGCCACAACACGAGTGGTACCCCACCCTGGCTGCTACCGTACGCACGTTGCAGGTAGGCGATATCCAGGGCTCATACCCGATTGCCGCAGGGCTGACGCCACCGTCACGCATGCCCAACGGTGCCAATGCGATGCGCATTTGGGCCAGCGACATTCGTTCCGGCTTCTATGATTTCTGGTGGTACTACCTCATCGCCATCCCCGCATCCCAATCAGCCTGGCCAGTGGTGGTCTGCATTGTGCTTATGTTGTTGATGCTGGGGCTACTGGCCTGGCGTACACCCACAGACTCACCACGGCCAGCGCCAACCCCAACCACGCCCACCCCACCAGCGGCTCCGCCAAGAGCATGACCGCACACACCGTAGACGTGAGCGGCTCGAGCAGAGTCAGCGTGGTCGCCGTGGTTGCTGACGCGTGTTGCAAACCGCGCACATACAGCACATAACTCAAGGCGGTAGGAATGAGTGCCAGATACACCACGCCGTACCATGCGCTTGTAGGCAGCGCAATGCGACGCTCTAGTCCCAGCACACACACCAACAAGATGAGTGCAGCCACCCCAAACATGGCAGTCAACAAAGTGGCTGGGGCATAGGCGTGAGCGATGCGGCGCGATGCCACCGCCATGCTGCTATAGCACAGCCCAGCACCCACTGCATAGATGGCGCCCACATTGAGCACGGGCGTGACTGCATTATTTGCGGCGACAACCAGCACTACACCCGCAATCGCGACTACCATTGCCCCCAACTGGCGCCACGTGGAACGTTCACCCAACACCAGCCAGCCCAACACGAGGGTAAAAAGAGGTGCGCTACAGATGTTGAGAATGACTCCCATGGCCACACCAATGCGCGGGATGGCGGCAAAATACGTGACCTGGTAGCTAGCAAATGCTACCCCACCAATAGCCGCAATTGCCCAATGGGTACGGGGCATGTGGATGCACCACTGCCCTGTAACACGCCGGTGCCAAAGCCACAAGACGGGCACGGCAATTACCAGGCGTAGTGCCCCAATCACGAGCGGATCACTCGGTATCTGTTGAAAAAGTAGGGCGACCACCACCCCAATACTGCCCCACAAGGTGGCAGCCACGGCAATCAAGAATGCGCCAGACCAACGGGTGGGCATGTGCTAGGGTCCTCGCTGTGATGGGTATATGTGCCATCATAGCAGATGGTACGTCTGGCAGTACCTCACCACATGATGCATAATCACGGTAAGATAGTGGACAGCGTGCATCAAAGGAGATCGTACACCATGGATACACCCATTCAATTTTTGCATGATTTGGTCGCCATCGATTCGGTCAATCCGGATCTCGTACCGGGTGGCGCCGGCGAAGCTGCGGTTGCCCACTATATTGCCGAAACTCTCAGTCGCGCCGGGCTCGATGTGCGCCTGCAAGAGGTTGTCCCCGGCCGCCCCAATGTCATCGCTCGTGCCCGTGGCACGGGTGGGGGGAGCACACTCATCCTCAACGGGCACACCGACACGGTGACTGTGGCCGGCATGACCGATCCGCATACGCCACGCATCGAAGGCAATCGCCTCTACGGGCGTGGATCATACGACATGAAAGCCGGCGTGGCCGCCTGTATGGATGCCGCTATCCGCGCCATGCAGATACCACGCCGGGGCGATGTGCTCTTTACGGCGGTGGTCGACGAAGAATACGCAAGCATTGGCACCGAAGCCCTGCTACGCGAATACCGCGGCGATGCCGTCATTGTGACCGAGCCGAGTCACCTCAATGTGGGCATCGCCCACAAGGGCTTTGCCTGGTATGCGGTCGATGTGCATGGCGTGGCCGCCCATGGCTCACAACCGACACTCGGAGTGGATGCCATCGTCAAAGCAGGACGCTTTCTGACGCACATCGAAGCGCTCGATCTCCACATCCGCCAAGGCTCGCACCCCCTGCTCGGTGGTGGCTCTATTCATGCCTCGCTGATTACCGGAGGACAAGAATTATCGAGCTACCCAGCCCATTGTCGCATCTGGCTGGAGCGCCGTATCATCCCGCAGGAAAGTCACGCACTCTGCACGACACAACTGCAACACATCATCGCTGAGCTACAACAAGCCGATGCCACTTTCAAGGCCACACTCCACACGGATCTGGCACGCGCTCCCTTTGAAATCAGCGCTGACGCCCCCTTGGTGCAACTCGTGCGTGCTTGGGCACAGCACCATACTGGGCGTCTCCCCGAATTGACTGGGTCATTTGGCTGGATGGAGTCGGCGCTGTTTGACCAAGCCGGTATCCCCGCTGTCATCTTTGGACCAGGGGGCGATGGCGCACACGCCATCGAAGAATGGGCAGATATCGCCCAAACCCGCCAATGCGCCGATACACTGACCAGCGTAATTGGCGCATTCTGCGCCTGAGAGTAACCTCATGTACCAACGCTTTCAGACGCATACTACACGGAGCAACGGCCACGGTCAGCTCCTGTGTGAATTGCTGGCCACAGCGACCCAGGCTGCTGACCCGGGGCAACAGATTGCGCACATACTCCACACTGATACCACGCAGGTGGTCATCGGTACCGAAATATTTACACCGCGGAGTGTGGTGCTCCTCGCCGTCGGCAAAGCGGCCCAAACCATGGCTGCCGCCGCTGCAGCGCGCCTCGGTACACACCTCAGCCACGGACTGGTCATCTACAAAGACGACGAAGGGGTAGCGCGCCACCCACGCCTGCACTACCATGCGGCAGGGCACCCCATCCCCGACGAACGCAGCCTACAGGCGGGCAGACTGGCGCGCCAGCTGGTAGCACAGACCAGCCCCGATCAATTAGTTGTGGTGCTTTTGTCGGGGGGTGGGTCGGCACTGATGTGTGACCCATACCCGGGCATCACACTGCCCATGATGCAACAGCTGACACGTGATTTGCTGGCTTGTGGCGCCGACATCAGCGCCATCAACACCATCCGCCGCCGCATCGACCGCGTCAAAGGGGGTGGGCTACTGCAGGCGGCACAGGGCACCCCCATGTGCACATTGATTTTGTCGGATGTCATCGGCAATCCACTCGCAGCCATTGCGTCGGGTCCGACCGTCCCCAACCCGGATGAGGCACACGCCGCGTGGCAGGTCATCGAGCAATACCATATGGCTGACCGGTTGCACCCGGTGCTATTCGACGTGTTGCATGCCCCCATGACCAACCCAGCGGTCGCTTCGCCAACCTACTTGATAGGCGATATCACACAGTCCATCCATGCAGTCACTATGCAGGCACGCACACTCGGCTATACCACGGTGGTGGTAGACAGCGCACTTACAGGTGATGCACGCCATGTGGGTCAGTGGCTCGGTCACATCGTCGCCTCATACCATGCTGTTGATACCCCGCACTGTATCATCGCCGGTGGAGAGACGACTATGACAGTGACAGGCAGCGGCACAGGCGGACGCAACCAAGAGCTCGCCTTGGCTGCTGCACAGGCCATTGCCGGGCACACCAATATCATCCTCGCCGCCTATGCTACGGACGGCAATGACGGACCCACAGATGCAGCCGGAGCAGTCGCGAGTGGCGATACCATGGCACGTGCTGCGGCCATCGGTCTCAACCTTGCCGAAACACTGAGCCAAAACAATACGTATGCGTGGTGGAATGCACTCGGTGATTTATTGATGCCTGGTGCCACTGGCACAAACGTCAATGATATGTTTGTGGCGCTCATAGCACCACACACCCGTTGATGGCAAGTGCCATCAACGGGTGTCACACATATTTGAGATACCACCCTCGCTTAGATTTGGGCAGCCTCATCTGCAGGTGTCACGGGTTGCTTTGGTGCCATGATGCGTAACAATGGTGGCGTCACGAGTGTCGTCACCACCGCCATCACAATCAGGGCAGAAAAAATAGGTGTATCAATAGCACCTGCACTCAATGCCACACCAGCAAGCACGAGCGCTACTTCGCCACGTGAAATCATCCCAGCACCCACCAGCCACGAGTTGCGCCAGTCAATCCCACCAACTCGTGCGCCCAATGCACCGCCAATCAACTTGGTCACCACTGCGAGTACCGTCAACACGATCACCAAAAGCGGAGCGCCAACTACATCGTTGATGTTGGCCTGTAAGCCAATACTGACAAAGAAAATCGGAATAAAAATACCGTACCCGACGGCAGCAACACCATCATGCGCTGCATGATCATACTCGACATGGCGTGCCACCACCACCCCTAATAGATATGCACCAATAATGGCAGCCACACTGCCGAAGGCTTCAGCTGACCAGGCATAAAAGAGAATAATCGCCACCAATATCGCCAAAATCGTCTCTTTTTGGGCAATCTTGTCTTCGAATCGGCGCAAAAACGGAATCACCTTGTCGGCGACAAACCATGCCACGGGGAAGAAAAGTACCATGCGAATCAACGTGGTTGCCAAATCACCCGTACCCAGCATCAAATTCATCACAACCGCAAAAATCAACACACCCAACACATCGTCAATGATGGCAGCACCCAGAATGACACTACCCTCACGCGTACGCATCAGACCAAGTTCGCGTAGTGTCTGCGCCGAAATGCTCACACTTGTTGCCATCAACACCGCACCGACCAACACTGCCGTCTTTAGATCTGCATCAAAGAGCAACATGGTCGCGGTACCGCCAGCGAGTGGCAACAACAACCCCCCAACAGCAGTCAAAAATGCTGGTCGACCCACAGTTTGCATGGCCTTGACATCGGTTTCGATGCCTGCCATAAACATCAACAGCACCACACCAATTTCGGCAATAATTTTGGTCGTCTTGTCGAGTTCAATCACATTGAACAACGAAGGACCAAGTGCAAGCCCAACCAACAACTCTCCAAATACCGCTGGCATTCCAAAGCGTAAACTCACGAGTCCAGCGATTTTGGCGGCCAGCAACATAAGTGCAATCGGCAATAATGCCTCTACTGCAGGATGCATATGCAACCCTCCGTACTATCCGGCGTCGTCAAATGGCGGAGGACGAGCCGAAGGGCGACTGTACCACTTTACATGGTATCACATGTTGGTCATTGAGCGCATCAATCAGCAATACGCACATCCAGCCATCGCACCCACACCAAATATGGTACGCTACAGTACAATCATCTAGGTCAAAGGGGTATCATGAGCACTCACCAAAAGGCCTGGCTGGCGCTCGTCAGCGGTGCAATCATCATCAGTACATCGCCAATCGTCGTCAAGCTGACCGATATTCCCGGCACATCTTCGGCCTTTTATCGCGTCTTTATCGGTTGCATATCGCTCCTGCCATGGCTCCTGATACGCCGACCAGTCATCCCACAGGGCAAAGCCATGTGGGGCGTCATCGCAGCAGGTGCCTTTTTTGCCATTGACTTGGTCTTTTGGAATGAAAGCCTGATGCAGGCACCTGCTGCCACCGCCTCGCTGCTTGCCAATAGTGCACCACTGTGGGTAGGGCTCGGTGCGAGTTATCTGTTTCGTGAGCAGTTGACACGGCGCTACTGGATCGGGCTATCTGTGGCACTTGCGGGCATGGTGATCGTGGCACAAAACGCCTTTGCAGTCACGCCGCAAGACATCCCCGGCATGCTGCTGGCGATGGGGGCAAGTGTCTGTTATGCCGGCTATATTCTGAGCACACGTCATGCCCGTGGCGGTGTGGATACGGCGACTTTCATGATCTGGTCGCTAGCCATCGCCAGCCTGATTATTTTGCCCATCGCCCTAGTACTGGGCAAACCATTGTGGGGCTTTTCGCAACTTTCATGGGGATACCTGATCTTCCTCGGGATATTCACACAAACGCTAGGCTGGCTGGCCATCAACTACGCCCTCGGGCATCTGCCTGCTCCCGTGACATCTGTCGTCTTACTTGGGCAGGTAGTGCTGGCCGCACTCCTCGCCGTGCCCATCCTGGGTGAACCGATTAGCACGAGCCAGATTATTGGTGGCCTGTTTATTTTGGGTGGCATTTACATCGTCAATCGTCGTACGGCATCATAACCACGGGAATACACCATGCGCATCATCTACCTCGGTACACCCCATATCGCCACCATTCCACTACGTGCCCTACACACCATGCCCGGTGTCGACATTGTGGCGGTAGTCACCCAACCCGACCGTCCCAGCGGGCGTGGGCGCCAACTCACGCCACCACCGGTCAAAGTGGCCGCTCAAGAACTGGGCATTGCCACGATTGTGCAGCCCGACACGCTTAAAGATGATGCGGTAGTGGCACAGCTCGCCAGTCTGGCACCCGATGTGGGCGTGGTGGCTGCCTATGGGGAAATCTTGCGGGCCAACATGCTCGCCATCCCACGCCACGGCTACCTCAACATCCATCCATCGCTGTTGCCGCGCCACCGCGGCCCCGCCCCCGTGACCAGTGCGATTTTGGCGGGTGACCACGAGATAGGCGTATCCGTCATCAAGCTCGAACGCAAAATGGATGCCGGCCCAATTGTGGCACAAACACGCCGCCCCATGCCACCAGATGCGCGCGCGGGGGCGCTGACGGAGGAGCTCTTTTATGAGGGGAGTCGCCTATTGTGCGACCACCTGGTGGCATACATCAATGGCACACTTGTGCCGACGCCACAAGACGACAGTCAGGCCAGCTACATCGGTATGCTCAGCCGCGACGATGGGCGTATCGATTGGCAACAGCCGGCCACACACATTGCACGCATGGTGCGCGCCTATGACCCATGGCCAGGCACCTTTACCATGCTCAACGACCAACCGTTCCGCATCCTCGGTGCCACCGTGTGTGATGCACACGGGCAGGCGGGTACGCTCATTGATACGCCACACGGTGTGGCAGTGGCGTGTGGGCAAGGGGCACTACTGCTCCACATGGTGCAACCAGCAGGCAAAAGTGCCATGGCGGCCAGCGATTGGCGCCGCGGATTGCGCACGCCGCTGCCGCAGCTAGGGTAGCGCGACTGCAACATTTTGCCCCATATTGACGTATCACTGGCATGGTTTCTGCGCAATTCTCATCTAAAGGATTACGTCAATGGAAGGCTTATTTGCGTGTTTGTGTGTGGTCGGGATGGTGTGGGCCGGGATGGCGCTGATTGGTGCCATCTTTGGACGGCGCTCACGTGGCTACGGCTATGGCCCCGGGTACGGTGGCGGCTGGGGTGGCGGCATTGGCTCGTTCCTCGGTGGCATGGGCTTGGGCTGGCTGGTGGGCAACATGTGGTCGGGGGATCAATCAGCGAGCAATGACATGCTGAATACCGG
>JBKCGB010000022.1:0-16716 GCA_046303375.1 Roseiflexaceae bacterium | reverse complement strand
ACGTGGTGAACCGGGGTTGGTTGGGGGGTGGCTGTCCGACCCCCCCCAACGCCGGGAAGTGCTCACCGGTGCGGGCATGCGTAGCCATGAAGCGTGCAATCGTCACATCGCGCGGATCATTAATCACCTCGACATAGGCATCACGTGCCTGCCACGGATGATGAAAGAATCGCGCAGCAGACTGCTCCCACTTGGCATCAATCTGGTGTTTCATCCAATCAAGTGCGGTTCGCAACGGCCCACGCCACGCCTGATTCCACCCGGCAACACCTCCAGTATGACAACCACAGTCACTCCGCCAGCGTTCGATGCCGTGCACACAACTCCACGAGCTCTCTTCGACGATGCGCACCTCGTGGGTGGGTGGACAGAGTGCCAAAAATTCACCATACACGGTAATCCGTGCTAATCCACGTTGCGCAATATGCTGTAACGCATATGCTAGCGCCATTTCGCCATGTCGATGGTGGTGACCGTATGTTTCACCATCAGTGGCCACATGCGCCAGCTGTGGACGCACCCCCTCAGCAGGGACATCCGCCAGCAAGCCGGCAGCCAACGCCTCACCACTGTTGAGCAACCCTTGGAAGGCGATTGCTTGCGACACACTGCCGTTGTAAAAAAAGAGGGCAATCCGCCGTCCTGATGGAAGTTTGACCAGATACGGCATCGTGGTATCAATGGGGGTCGTGGCTGTGGTAACCCAGTCACCACCACTCAGCGAGCGCACTGCGGCCGCTTGATGCGGTGCCAGCACCGTAAAGCGGATCCCATACTCAGCAAGTGCTTCGAGCGTGTCGGTGCACACTGCGGTTTCAGCCAGCCACATCCCCTCGGGATCACGCCCATAATGATGGCGAAAATCAGCCACCCCCCATGCCACTTGTGTGCGCCGATCACGTGGGGTGGCAAGTGGCATGATGAGATGCCCGTAGACCTGTGCCATGGCAGGACCGTGCCCAGCAAATCGCATCTGTCCCGCTTTGTCGGCCGCCACAATACCTGCATAGGTGACTGGCTCATGGTGTGCCAACCAGCGCATCAAGGTGGGTCCCACATTGAAACTCATGTGCGCGTAGTTGTTGACGATGTGTTGGATGCGTCCCGCCTCATCCAAAATGCGGGCTGCCGTGTTGGGCGCATAGCACTCAGCGGCTATTCGCACATTCCAATCGTCATATGGCGCTGCGCTCGGCTGCGAGTCAATGGCATCGAGCCATGGATTTTCACGCGGTGGCTGATAAAAATGTCCATGTACACACACAAATCGTGTCACTGTTTGTTCCCGTTCGTATCCCAGCCCAGCCAGCACACCCTTGGTATGCTGACACGGTAATCTTGTGCATCATTGTTGGGCGGTCAGCGCCACGTATACGACAGCCATGGGTGGCAATGTGACCACCGCAGAAACCGGCATGCCGTGGGCTGGTACTGGTTCGACAATCATATCCGCACGCATGCCACTCCCACCATACTGGGTATCATCACTATTGAGAATGACCTGCCATGTGCCTGCCTGTGGCAACCCGATGCGGTAGTGGTAGCGTGGCACTGGTGTCAAATTGCAAAAAATGGCCACATTGCGCGTGCCCTCACCACCACGGCGCAGCATGGCAACCACGCTCTGGTCGGCATCGTCACAGGCAATCCAGTGGAAGCCCCACGGATCAAAATCCAGTTGGTGTAGGGCAGGTTCTTGGATGTGCATGCGATTGAGATCACGTACCCAGTGATTTACACCGCGGTGCATGGGGTCTTCGAGGACAAACCAATCCAACTCGCGTTCGTATGACCATTCACGCCATTGACCGATCTCCCCCCCCATGAAGAGCAACTTTTTCCCGGACTGCGCATACATGTAGCCATAGAGAGTACGGAGATTGGCGAACTGTTGCCAGCGATCACCGGGCATTTTGGCCAGAAGCGAACCCTTACCGTGGACGACTTCGTCATGTGACAACGCCAACGTGAACGCCTCGCTAAACGAGTAGAGCGAGCGAAAGGTGAGCATGTTGTGATGGAAGCGGCGGTGGATGGGATCGTGTTGCATGTACTTGAGCGTGTCATGCATCCAGCCCATGTCCCATTTCATGGCAAAACCCAACCCACCCCAATCGGTGGGGCGCGACACCATCGGCCAGGCGGTTGACTCCTCGGCAATCATGACCACCCCTGGGTGTTGGTGACGCACTGCATCATTGAGCCGGCGCAAAAACACAATTGCATCGATGTTTTCACGGCCACCGTAGGCGTTGGGAATCCATTCACCCTCTTTGCGTGAATAGTCGAGATAGAGCATTGACGCTACTGCGTCGACACGAATCCCGTCAATGTGATATTTTTCCAACCATAACATGGCACTACTAATCAAAAAACTACGCACTTCGTGGCGCCCGTAGTTGAAAATGTAGCTACCCCAGTCTGGATGGTATCCTTGACGCGGGTCAGCGTGCTCGTACAGGTGTGTACCATCAAACTGTGCTAAACCGTGGGCATCCACGGCAAAATGCGATGGCACCCAGTCTAGAATCACCCCAATCCCCTGTTGATGCAGATAGTCGACGAAACCCATGAAATCACGCGGGCTCCCGTAGCGGCTGGTGGGGCAATAGAGTCCGATAGTCTGATACCCCCATGAGCCATCAAACGGGTATTCCATGACGGGGAGCAACTCGACATGCGTGTAGTGCATCGCCTTGACGTATTCGGCGAGCTTGCGCGCCGCATCAAAATACCCCAGCCACGAGCCATCTCCATTACGCATCCACGATCCGAGATGTACTTCGTAGATGCTCATGGGCGCCTGGTTAATATCATAGGTACGGCGTTGGTGCATCCAGGCATCATCCTGCCACTGATGCACACTCAAGTCGGTGACGACAGAGCCGGTACGAGGGCGCACCTCGCTACCAAAGCCGCAGGGGTCTGCTTTTTCGAGCCATTGTCCGGACTGCGTTTCGATGGCATATTTGTAGCAACTGCCTACGGTGACGTCAGCAAAAAAATTCGCCCAGATGCCCGACGCACCCTGTGGATGGAGCGTGGTTTGACCACGTTGCCACCCGTTCCAATCACCGATGACATGCACGGCACGCGCACTTGGAGCCCAGACCGCAAAATGCACGCCATGGATGCCATCTTTGACACATGGAATTGCCCCGAGTCGTTCGTGCAATGCAAAATGAGACCCTTCGTTGAAGAGATACAGGTCATCTTGGCTGAGTAGTGTGTATCCGTGTAACGCAACAGGCATCATACCCTCCCCACGCTTCGATGTGCTGGTGGCTCCCACCGACATAATCACCGCAGTGCTCAATCGTACCACAGAATAGCGTATACCTGCTAACGTGCCACAATTGCATTGCGCACCGCCGCATAAAATGGGTCGATTTGGGCGACGGCTTGCAGATCCATCAACCCCGCAGCATCACGGGGGTTTTTGAGGGTGCGCGCCCAGCCACGAATAAATTGCGCCTCGGAATCGTTGGGGTCTTGGGCAAGGGCTAGATCAGCAAAAGCAATCATGTTGTCAGCCGCAGCTACACGGAATTCCATGGTGTCGGCTGGGTCTTGCCCCGTACTAATGGGTCCCGCAAACCAGCTCCCGTCGATGGTGGCTACTTCAGTGGCACCTGCTGCTTTTAGCAATGCAATGGCCGCAGCATAGTCACCATAAAAAATCTGCGCCAACAACGGAAACGCTTCATCATCGGCTGGTCTGCGCAACGCTGCAGCATGCCGCATCAACGCCACATTCCATTTGTCGGGCATCATGGATGGCGGCATCAACTGTGCCAACAACGCATCGACTTTGTTCCAGCGTTGAGCCTGCGCATATGCCACAATCTTGTTGGTAGCTGCATCACTGGCTGGTTGGATTTTTTGCTCCACAAATGCGGTGCCATCCCACGCATAGACGGTGTTATTCCAGATACGGACACCACAGGCATAGCAAAAGACATAGTAGTCGGTGGCATCGGCGACCACGTCGGCCACGCCATCGCTGTTGACATCCTCGATGGTAATCGCACCACCACCAGCATCCGAACCCCCTTGGACTTCGACTTTGAGATTTTTTCCATCAAATGAGAAGACTGTGCCAAAGCTACTATGCGCACCGATCCCACCATGCACCACAAAGAATGACTTTTTGGGGTCAATATTGGGAATTAACTCGATACCAACCACGTACTCTCCATCCACGTAGTCGTAGTGAGTCACCGCCACAAATGTGTTGCCTTGTTTTTGATAGATGGTCAGGGGATGTGGCGTGTCAATGTCATCCATCATACCCGTCGTAATCGCTGCAAAATATGGACCACTGTCATCCTGCCAAATCGCCACGACCGCTGTTTCACCGAGCGATGACCCTGTCAATCCTGAGGCATCAGGTGTGATGGTTGCGGGCAGTGCAGCCTGGACAGTAGCCACAATCGCCGTTGCATCTGGTGCACTCGCATTACTTGGCGTAGATGATGGCACCACAAAGGCGGTAGCACTGGCGGTAGCAAGTGGAGCTGCAGGAGACTGCGCCTCGTTATCGGTAGGGGGAATGGCTGTATCACGGGGGGAATCCGCATCTATCACACTGGTAGGAGTCAGCGCTGATGGCGGCGTCGTTGTCGTACCACAGCTCACAATAATGCTACACAACCCTATCCACAGGCCAAGTCGCTGCCACATGATCGCCTCTTCTCATCAAGACCGTGTTTCCAATATTATTTTACTACATACTGTCGCAAAACCAATACAATTAATAGCGCGTGCGATGGCAACACCCATCACACCCACAGCGCCAACATCCATCCCAACACATAGAGCAGACCAAACCGCATATGCAACACCGCACTCTGGCGCAACACGGGATGGAGCGCAGCAGGGTCTGTTTCACGCCCTGCAATCTGCATCAAGCGCCACGCCAATGGCACCATCAACGTGGTCAACAATGTCGGCCACGGTACCAGACCCAGCGCAATCAACACCCACTGGCTGACAAAGGTGCCACCTACGAGGATGTAGTATTCGATGCGCGCTCCAGCCCGCCCAAAGACCGTTGCCAAGGTGCGTTTGTGATTGAGGCGATCGGTATCAATGTCGCGCAGATTATTTGCATGCAAAATGGCTGCAACCACAAATGCCACGGGCAATGACACCCAGACAGCGGGCCACGAAATGACGGGCTGTTGCAGGTAGTACGAGCCCAGCACCATCACTGGTCCCATAAAGATGAACACTGCGATTTCGCCCAGCCCCACATATGCCAACGCAAACGGGCCAGCAGTATAAAAATAGCCGACCGCCACACTGCAC
Organism: Roseiflexaceae bacterium; assembly: GCA_046303375.1. GTDB lineage: Bacteria > Chloroflexota > Chloroflexia > Chloroflexales > Roseiflexaceae > UBA965. Next base: position 11,406 of record JBKCGB010000022.1, on the reverse strand, counting down.
AGCCCCAACCAAAAAATGAATGCACCCCGCTCTGAGACAAAATAGAGGCCGATGGTGGCACCTATTGCAAAAGCGATAATCCCAGCCCAAAAAATCTGAGCAGGAGTGAGATCACCGCGGAGCAGTGCACCGCCGGTGCCTTTGACGGCTGGAGTATCAGTCCCTTTGCGGTAGTCGTAGTAGTCGTTCATCAGGTTGGTACCACCCTGAATCGCAATCGAGCCGATGACCGCCAGCACCAGATAGCCCCACTGAATGGGCACCTCGTGGGCGGCCACTGCCGCACCCAACAAGACGGGAATGATGGCAGCAGTATAACTCCATGGGCGTACTGCACCCCACCATGTACGAATCGCCGCCATACGTCTCTCCTTTGCAGCATAGCGCCACGGCACCACCAGCCGCTCGATTTCGTCGAGCGTCATGGTCACAATCCACCCGAGCAACGCGATTACACACACAGCAGCCATCATATCAGCGATGGCGTAGAGTTCATAGGATTGCCAGATGCGATAGCCGATGCCGTCACTTGCACCGACGAATTCCACACCCACAATCAGCGTGAGTGCAAAGCCCATGGCCAGCTTCCACCCCTCAACAATCGCAGGTAAGCTGGCTGGCCAGGCTACCGTGGCAAAGATGGTGCGCTGGGTCGCCCCAAACACTTTGGCTGCTTCAAAATAGCGCTGGTCGATCTGCAACACCCCCCCAATCGTGTGAATCACGACCATCAAAAAGACACTCACCGCTACCGTCACAATTTTGCTGACTTCACCAATCCCCAGTACCACGATCACCAATGGTAACAAGGCAATTTTGGGAATCGGGTACAACATCACGGCAAGCGGGCGCACCAATGCAAGCACGGTGCGATTCAGCCCACTCCACACCCCCAGCAATGTGGCAGGAATGGCGCCAAGCAGAAACCCCAACGCAATACGCTGACTGCTCACGATGACATCGCGTTGCATGCTCCCATCACTGATTGCACGCACCAATGCGACCACGACCTCACTGGGTGGCGGGATAAAGATGCGATTGAGCAGACCGGCCCACACGGCACCCTCCCACAACACGACAAGTAACAGGGGAGAAAGCCATGACAACCAGCGACTTTGTGGGGTCATCACGACACCCCCTCATGCATCTGTGCGACCACTTCGGTGCGAATGAGCTGCCAAATCTGATGAAAGGTTTGGGTAAACACTGGCTGAGTGCGAATCGTGTCGAGGCTGACTTGCCGATCGAATTCCGGGCTGAGGTCGGCCAAGATCCGCCCTGGGCGCGCCGACAACACCACCACCCGGTCGCCGACCAACAAGGCCTCGTCAATGGCGTGGGTCACAAACAGCAGGCTCCGACACATCCCTTGCCGGCGCAGGTCGCACAAGAGCTCCTGCATCAGCAGGCGTGTTTGCGCATCGAGCGCCGCAAACGGCTCGTCGAGCAACAGGAGATCTGGGTTGACAGCCAACGCCCGTGCCAACCCCACACGCTGCTGCATACCACCTGAGAGTTGGTGGGGATAGACGTCAATGAAGCGTTGTAACCCCATACGCTCGCACCATTCACGGGCAGCACTCCGGCATTGCGTGGGCGTGGCACCCTGCGTCATCAAGCCGTAGCTGATGTTGTCGGCCACACTCAGCCACGGAAAGAGTAGCCCCTGCTGAAAGACCATAGCCATGCGCATGGACTGTGCTATGTGCACCTGCCCTTGGCTCGGGCGCTCGAGCCCTGCCAGCAACCGAAGCAGGGTCGTCTTGCCACAGCCACTCGGCCCTACCACACAGACAGCCTGGTTGGGTGCAATACTCAACGAAAGCGCAGCGAGGGCCACCACGCCATTGGCGTAGGTGACCCCCACATCGGTAAATTCGACTGATACACGTGGGTGCATCATCGCATGCTACTTTCCGGCAACACTCGCTGCCAAATCAGCATTCACGATGGTGGCAATATCGAGGTCTGCATCATATTCGAGCAGCTTGCGCGACCGGAAATACGCTTGCAATGCGGCTAAATCATCGACCGGAATCGCACCTGTAGCATCGTACTGCGGTAATGCAGCTTTTTCGACTACTGCTGCCGGTACCTTGGTGTATTTCTCGACAATGGCGGCGATTTCGGGTGTCATGTAGTCACCCTGCATGTCGGCACACGCCTTGAGATAGGCCCGCATGAAGCCCTGGGCAGTCGCTTGATCGGCCAACATTGATTCACTCATGTAGAGATAGGTTGCACCAAAGCCGTCAATGAAATCATTGGACAGAATGCTCACCAATCCTTTATCAATGTTGATGGTCGCCAACGGCTCACCCAAAATGGCGGCATCAATTGCATTGCTGTCGAGCGAAGCCGGCACATCCTTGAATGGCACCGTCACCACTTCGACATCGTCAATGGTCAAACCACCCTTTTGGAGTGCCTCACTCAACCAGTACTCGGTGGCTGCACCAGTTGCGTTGATAGCGACTTTTTTGCCCTTTAAATCGGCAACCGAGGTGAATTCTGCAGTACGCTTGGCACTAATCACCAGCGGGCTACTCACTGGTGGCTTTTCGCTGTGCATGGGGGCGACAATGGAGAATTTGACGCCACGAGCAGCCGCATTAAACAGCCCAGCCCCAGCACCACCCAAGGCGGCATCAAAATTACCAGCTGCCAACTGGACCACGGCATCGCTGCCTCCTTGAATGGGCGTTGACTCGATGGTGATACCCTCGGCGGCAAAATAACCGCGCTCAATACCAACATACAATGGTGCATAGATGAGTACCGGCACATAGCCGACACGAACCGTTTTGCCACTAGCTGCACCACCATCGTCGGTGGCGACAGGAGCAGCCGGAGCACTCGACCCACAGGCCACAAGCACCACCAACAACAGCATCCCAAATACACGCTTCAACATGGTCCTCTCCCCTTTAACCTGTATCATCCACATCTAATTTGAACCATTGTAACAGATTTCACGAATTTTGTGGGATGCAGACATATTTCTTAAATTCCCTCAATAATCATCATTACACCTACCATGATATACACGACCTCAAGCGCATCAGAATGCGGATTATTTCGATGACATGTACACTGATTGTGGCATCCATCATCTCTGTTGTCGTTGACAATCACGGACTCCGACCTCTACAATACGAGTAGAGAAGTATGCATTAACACGATTGAGCATTGACATGTCGACAATTCCACTGACACCACCTCATCTTCATATTATTTCGGCATGTGCCAAAGCGCTTGCAACGACACAGCCGTTTGCAACACGTGCCGAACACGTGCTCGGCTTGCTCCGTACTGTCATCAGCTATCACGATGCCCGCCTGACCTACTGGCACACCACCAGCGAGGCAGAGACGGCTATCACGGTGCTCACCAGTGCATCGTGGAGTGCGCCATGGGATGACGACGAGCTCAACAAGACGCGTACGCTCAACGAAATCACCAGCTATAGCACCACCATCAGTGTGGCGCAACCTGCAGGTGATGTGATTGCAGAAACGATGATGGTAACGGGCATCCCCGTACGGTGGCAAGAGAGCGTGCTCGGGATCATTGAGTTTCGTGGGGATGCTGACAATGCCTTGTCAGCGGGCGATTTGGCATCAATTCACGCCATCATGCCCTTGCTTGCAGCCGAAATCGATCATGCCTTGCATGCGCTGCAAGACAACCCCAATCCACCTGACGAACAGGCCATCGTCACCTATAGCAAGCACCTCGATTTGGCGCAGCTCCTGTCACGTCTACGCCAAGACTTCGATCCCCCCTTGCCACTACACAGCCTGCTTCCCTTGATTCTGGCACGTGGCATTGAGTACACGGGAGCCGAAGCAGGGAGCATTGTGTATGTGGACCACGACCGCCAAGAGCTCGAACTAGTCGCCACTCACGGCTACACGGTGACGTTGCTCCCCGACATCAGTGGTGAGCACAAACGCCATCGCTGGAGCTGGGAAAGTGGCATCGCGGGCAAGGTCGCTCGCAGTGCACGCTCAGTGTTGATGCGCGAAGTCACCCAAGATGTTGATTATTTTTATGAAACAAAGCCAGAAATCCGCGCCAAACTGGCTATCCCTATCACGGTAGATGGGCGTGCTGAAGCCGTGCTCATCCTCGATAGCACGCGCTCCAACGCCTTTGGCGACAACGAATCTGCGATGGCACTGGGTGTCGCCGAAGCTGCCGTCCAACCGTTGCGCCGTGCCCTACGCTACCAAGAGATGCTCGAGCGGAGCACGCAGCTCAGCCAAGTCTTCCACAGTATCCCGTCGGGACTCGTACTAATCGACCGTCATGGCCAGGTGTTGCGCCACAATCCGTCGTTTTTGCAGATGTGGGGGCTACAACAGGCGCAAGTCGGCGCGAATTTCCGCGTACCGTTCGATATTCTCAGCCTGATTCTGCCCCGCTTCCACGATTCGGCAGCATTTAGCGACTTTTGCACCAAAGGGCAAGCCACCCCCGAACAAGAGTTTGCCATTCACCTCAAGTTGCGCAACCCGCACCAAGAGCTGAGCATTATGTCGGTGCCTACCAGTGACAGTAGCGAGCAGATTACGGGGCGCTTATGGGTCATCCACGACCTGACGCGTGAGAAAGAAGCCGACCGCCTCAAAACGGAATTCACGTCGATGGTGTCACACGAGTTGCGTACGCCACTCACCTCAATCATGGGGTATTCGGATATTTTGCTGACCCGCGAGTTCTCGGCTGACGATCAGCGCCGGTTTCTCAAAATTTTGCGCCAAGAAGCCGAAAATCTCGATAATCTGGTTAACGACATTCTCGATTTCGCCCGCATCGAAGCCAACACGGTGCGGATTAATCGTTGGACGGTGCCCCTGCAAGAACTCTGTAACGACTTGGCACGACAACTGCAACGGCAACATGTCTTTGACAAGCACTCAATTACCGTCGACATTGCCAGCGACACCCCACCCGTCCACGCCGACAAAGACCGCGTACGCCAAATTATGACCAATCTACTCACCAACGCGGCCAAGTACTCACCTGAAGGTGGAGAAATCGTTATGCGCGTGCGCGAACTGACCGACCTACCCGACCAACACCCAATTGGACGTTTCGTGTGTATCAGCGTCACTGACACGGGCATCGGGATTGCCCCCGACCATTTGCAGCGCATCTGGGACCGCTTTATGCGCGTCGACAACTCCAACACCAAGAGCATTGGTGGCACCGGGCTCGGCTTGTCGATTGTCAAGGGGCTCGTCGAGCTCCAAGGCGGGCGGGTATGGGCCACAAGCGTGCTCGACAAAGGGAGCACCTTTAGCTTTACGTTGCCTGTAGCCGGCGAAATCATCCGCAGGCAATAATCATGGCCAACTTCATCCCTGCCCATGCCGTGCGCGAAGAAATCCGCGCCAGCAATTCGCGCTTTATTGCCAGCCTCGCCCCCGCTGAAAGCGTGCATGTGGCCCGTGCCTACATTGCAGCCATCCGTGCCGAAATGCCCGATGCAACCCATCACGTCTACGCCTATGTCATCGGTCACGGTGCCACCACCACCCTCGGCATGAGTGACGATGGCGAGCCATCGGGTACCGCAGGGCGCCCTGCGCTCGCCGTGCTCAACGGTAGTGGGCTGGGTGACGTGGTGGTCGTGGTGACACGCTACTTTGGGGGAACACTCCTAGGCACTGGTGGGCTGGTACATGCCTATGGGGATGCAGTACGTGCAGTGGTAGCCTGCGTACCACGCATCGAAAAAATCGCCCGCCAGCAGTGCGTGCTCGTGATGAGCTATGCACAATACGAGGGCGTCAAACGCACGCTGGCACAGTACGACCACCACATCGACGACGAGCAATTTGCTGGCGATGTGACGATGACGGTCACCCTGCGGGTCGCCGATGTGGATACAATACGCACTATCCTGATCGAACAAACTGCCGGGAACATTGAAATGATATGACGGGAGGGCGTGTGGCCCTCCCGTCATATTCGTCGTATCGTAATCGCTGCTGATTAGGCGATGGCTGTTTCGATGTCGCGCTGGAACTGCAACTTGGTCTTGACTCCACTACTCCGCGACACTTCTTGACCATCTCTGAAAAAAACAATCGTAGGAATAGACTGCACGTCGTAGGTATCCGACAAGGCTACGTCTTCGTCGATGTTGACTTTGACGACATTGATTTTGCCAGCATATGCTTCGGCAAGCTCGTCGATAACTGGCGATACCGCTTTGCAAGGACCACACCACGGCGCCCAAAAATCCACAAGCACCGGCAGGTCAGATTGGAGCACCTGCTGGTTAAACGCTTCCTGGCCCATTCCGTTGCCCGAGGCAGTAGCCGTGCTGTCGCTCCGTTGCGATGTCTGCCCCAGCATTTCGTCGATTTGTTTCACCGCTGGGATGGCTGCTTCGAGGCGATCAATCGCAGAATCAGCAACCTGGTCGATTTTGTCACTCACTGCTGGGATCAGGCCTAATACGCCCAAAAATCGGCGTATCATCATACTCAGGGCACTACGCATCATCGGCTCCTTTATGAAATTCAGTCCGTGCTGGATACCTGTATTCTACACCATATCCCATCGCGATACATGCCAGCACAGCGTATGCTTAGGCCTGGCGCAATATCTCCAATACCTCGGCAACCTGGGTGGCCACCCACGCCACATCATCGGGCTGAGTGCTGCGCCCCAACGTCAAGCGCAGCGCGGCCTGCACGTCGGTGCCGATGGCACCGATAGCCGTCAGCACATGCGACGGCTCCAGCGACCCGCTGGTGCAGGCCGAGCCACTCGATGCACAGATGCCACGCTGATCGAGCAGAATCAACAGACTGTCACCATCGACGCCATCGATGACGAAACTGGCATTATTGGCAAGGCGCTGGCTGATATGCCCCGTCACACGCACCCCAGGCAACCCACCGATACGCTGCATCAACAGGTCACGCAACGGGGTCAGATGCGCCACCGCAGCGGCGCGTTTGGTCTCTGCCAACGTCAAGGCATGTGCCAACCCCACAATTCCCGCCACATTTTCGGTACCAGCACGGCGGTGGCGCTCGTGGGTGCCACCGTGGACTTGCGGCCATAATGGCGTACCACGCTTGACGTACAGCACCCCGACCCCTTTGGGACCATAAAACTTATGTGCTGTGATGGTCAGCATATCGATACCCAGCGCCGCCACATTGATATCAAGTAACCCAGCGGCCTGCACCGCATCGGTGTGACACAGGACGCCACGGGCGCGACACACCGCGGCAATTTCGGCAATGGGCTGAATGGTACCGATTTCGTTGTTGGCATACATCACCGACACGACCGCGGTATCAGAGCGGATGGCTGCGGCGATTACATCGACCTGCACCATGCCGTCCGCATCCACCGGTACCACGGTCACAGCGATACCATGGCGTATCAGCGCCTCGGCAGCATGCAAGATGGCGTGATGCTCGATGGCGCTGACAATCACATGCGCACTGCCGTGTGCCTGCTGATAGGCAAAAGCTGCACCCTTGACCGCCAGATTATCACCCTCGGAGCCGCCCCCCGTGAAGACTACTTCACTGGCACTACACCCCAGTACGGCGGCGACGTCGTCACGGGCGCGGTCGAGGGCACTATGGCTAGCCTGCCCCATGGCGTGTGGGCTGGACGCATTCCCGTAGATGCTGGTCAAAAAGGGCATCATGGCGGCCAGCACCTCGGCATCGAGGGGGGTAGTGGCCGCATGGTCGAAATATTTCACACTCATTAGTAACACCTTTAATGAATAACAAATTCGTTTGTATTTTACAGGTTTTATATTTGGAAGAAAGGAATCATCATTTTAAGATACCCTGATTGCTCGTTGACGTCCATAAAAAACGTTGCCACGATGTGAGTACTTAGACCACATCAGCAAAGGAGTGTTCATGGAAGCCACTTGGATTATAACAATGTTTGTCCTGATTAATACCGCGATGATAAATCTTGACCATCAGACCGATGTACGCGCCGGTGTCCCGGATAGCGAAGTGGTCACCGTTGCCCTTGTCGCAGCCAAATACTTTGCCACTATTCATCGGATTGACATCCATCGCACCAATATGACACCACATACCCCTGCCGAACAACAGCGCTTACGATTGCATCGCAAACACATTGAGAACTGCCATAGTCAACTTGAGAAGATAAGGGTGGCGCGACTGCATGCACGACTCTCTGCCGGTGTCTCACTCAAGATTGCTGCATCACTCTGTGCATTGAGTGTATCCAATCACTGCTAGACTAGCAATCAGGGTTTTAGGCTATGAAAAATCGGCATCATTCTTGCGTGCATTCCGGTCATGGACAGGTCAAACCCCAAAACATGTGCGATTCACCATGAAGCAGGATACGTGAGTGGTCATGCAATAATGGGGCTGGCCATAGAATCCACCTGACAATACGGAAGTTGGGCGGCGTAGACATCGCCGTATCACGACGTATAATGTGCCATACACAAACCAACCATGTCGATGATTTAAGAACATAGGGAGTCTAACAGTGACAGAATCCAATCAACCTTTTAGCAGTGATCTCCTTGCCGCTGTCGAAAAGCGCAACCGTGAGCATCGGGCTCATCGAGCGGGATGGCTGCGCGCTGCGGTTCTCGGCGCCAATGACGGGTTAGTGTCGACGGCTAGTCTGCTGATTGGCATCGTCGCTGCTGGCCAAGATAATTTGGTCATTACTGCGGGCATTGCCGGCATCACCGCTGGAGCGATGTCGATGGCCGTCGGCGAGTACGTGTCGGTCAGCTCTCAAACCGACATCGAGATTGCAGACAAAACGCTTGAAATCCAGCACCAAAAAATCGACCCAGTCGGTGAAGAGCTCGCACTCACGGCAATCTATGTAGAGCGCGGCCTCTCCGAGGAATTAGCCCGCGCCGTCGCCAAAGAACTCCATGCAAAAGACGCACTCAAAGCGCATCTGATGGACGAACTCGGCCAAAACGAAACGACTATCGCGCGCCCGGTACAAGCGGCGTTAGCGTCAAGTGTGAGCTTCATCGTTGGTGGCATGATTCCATTTGTCGGTGTCTTTGCGCCGACATTGGGGGGCAAAGCCTATGCGATCATTATCATGTCACTCATTGGTTTGTTGCTGACGGGCATATTGAGTGCGCGCACGGCGGGTTCACCACTCATCAAAACCACGATACGTATCGTCCTCGGGGGCATCATCGGCATGGCGATTACTGCCGGTGTGGGACAACTGGCACAGATATCGGGGATTTAGTCGCAATCAGATACGCACCAGGCGTATTGGGGGCAGGCTGTTGAATCTCCCATCACCACACGTACGGGCATCGTGGGCAACGTCCCTACCATGCCATCCCGGACACGAGCCGACGTCCATCCATGCCCAATGAAGATTACACGGAGACTCCGGTTGTCATACGTAGGTTGAACATCCAAGAAATAAAAACATCCCTGCCACCCGTGTATGTGGCAGGGATGTTACAAAACGTCAGGTGTCCTATGATGGCGAGCGTTGCTCCCACGGATGCACAAACGTCTCGGGCTCAACACCAAGAGCATCGGCAATGCGATTGATGTAGTTAAAGAAGCTAATCACCTGTGTGGCATCGTGGATGGCACGATCATCGAAGCCATGGCCACGCAGCACGTCGAGGTCGGCGGGCCCCATCTGTTGTGGCGTTTTGGTGAGCTTCTCGGCGTAGGCACACAGCGCCACATCCTGCGGAGCGAGCGCCGCCTTGCGCCAATCGCTACAGATGTGGTGGACGAGCAGATCGGCGGCTTTTTCGTCGGTGATGCCAAAATCACGTTCAACCTCAGCACGGAGGTCATGCGCATGCGAGCGCCTTCAGTAGAGGCAGTGATTGACCGACGACGTGACTGTCGCAAGCATTTCACGTTGACTGCGGCTAAGCGGTGATGGCCCATGCATCAACACACCATAAAAGTCCATCGAGGCCTTCATGGCCCGCGGATTTTGGCTCATGATGGACACAATGTTCCAGATACGCCCAGCACGTTTAATCGCCGCATCGTACTGCTCTTTGAGGAAGCCGGTGGCCTCCTCGAGAGTGAAAACTTTTATCCACGGCATAGAGACTCCTTTGATGATACACAGCGGATAGCATGATTGTATCATGTCAACGCACTACACGGTGTGGTATAGTGGACATGGTTCTACTACCAAAAGGTGTGTCATGAGTCGTATTGTGACTGTTGCAAACCTGAAGGGTGGCATCGGCAAAACCACCACCGTGATAAATATTGGGGCAGGCTTGGCATTGCGTGGTGTTAAAGTGCTGATGATTGACACCGACCCCCAAGGCAATTTGTCGTCGTCGCTGGGTGTCACCGCCAAACACACGCTCTACGAAATGATGATTGAGGGCTTTGACCCGGCACGCTGTATTGTCCATGCACGGCACAACCTCGACCTGATTGTGGGTGATACTACACTACTCTCGGCACAAACCACCATTTCACGGGGTAGTGACTGGGGGCGTACACTCGAGCGTGCCATTGCCCCCGTGTCCGACTATTACGACATGGTGCTAATCGACTCGAGCGGCTCACTCAACCCGATCAACGCTAATGCGCTGGTGGCTGCCGACGACATCATTGCGCCCACATCGGTGGAGCCGTTTTCGATTCGCGGCATCGAGCTGTTGCACAAACAAATCGAGCAGATGAAAGGCTCAACCGAAGCCATCCGCCTGATTGTACCCACCATGTACGACCCACGCTCGCGCCAAGCGCTCGACCTGCTCGAGGGGTTGCAACACAGCTACGGCACCAAAGTCACCCAGCCCATCCGCACCAACGTGCGTTTGTCGGAATCGCCGATGCACGGTAAGTCGATTTTTGAATATGACCCCGAATCACGTGGTGCCGAAGACTACCGCACCCTGGTCGACCGCATCATGCAGACGCTCAATATCACGCCGACGGGCGATGCCCGCCCCACCATCCAGCAACGCATCAATCCGGGCAACGTGGTACAAAACCAGCTGGGTGGCCGCCCTACCATCCAATCGGGATCGGTCTACGACCTGCAGGTCTGCCCACGGTGCGGCCGCGACATGCGCCATACCACGGCGGCTGGCTACCGCATCATGACCTGCACGGCGTGCAATTACACCAAACAAGTGTTGCAACGCAATCGCTAGGGAATCATTCAATGCATAGTACACCCGTCATCCGCCTTGTGCGTCATGGTGACGCCCTGCAGCTCGACCATATCCGGGCGCTGGCGTTTGCACCGATTTTTGCCGCGTTCCGCGCCATGCTTCGTACGCACCTTTTTCAGCAGACACACGCCAATTGTGATGCCGACCAAGCCCAGTACCTTGTATCGCTCCTCGCACCAGACTCAGGCTGGGAGGTCTATGTGGCGGAATACGAT
>JBKCGB010000021.1:0-6492 GCA_046303375.1 Roseiflexaceae bacterium | reverse complement strand
CCCTTGGCAGCCACTGGCGCGCACGTCACAGACGTCATTGAGTGCAGCGGTGCTGATGGCATTGATGAGGGCCGTGCGGAGCATTTCGCCGCGACAAAATGGCCCATGACAGAGATAGACACGAAACTGGTGTGTAGTCATGGTATGCAGTATATCAGAAGGAATAGATAACATGCGCTTGATACACCATATGTCACGATGTGCGCTTTTTACACAAAAGATATTGCAACATGAGTACATTCAATGCTACCATAGGCGCATCAACTGACATGGAATAATACGTGACGAGATGTCCGTAGCTGAAGAGGCCATGATGCTCCCTATTGTCGTCATCGGTGCAGGTCCAGCAGGATGCTTTATTGCAGGGCTACTGGCGCGCCAAGGGCACCACGTAGTGGTCTTTGACAAACGCACCCACCTCTCCAATGCGACTGGCCAAACCATTAGTTTGTCGATTTCGCCACGTGGCATGCGTGTGCTCGACCATGCCGGTATCGGGCCGACGATCCGCAACCATGGCGTGGCCATGCGCGGGCGCGCCTTTCACGAGGCGAGTGGCTCGGTGCGCTTTCAAGGCTATGCTATGCCAACCTGGGCTAATTACGCAGTGTCGCGTCAGACGCTGAGCGAGCTGATGGTGCAGTGGACCATCCACCAGGGAGTGACCATCGTCACGGGGGTGACCTGTATCGAATACCTGTGGCGTGATCGGGCGGTCGTGTTGCAATATGCCGACGATACACTGGTCACACAACACGCTCACTTGGTGATTGGTGCAGACGGCTCGGCCTCGGAAGTACGCAGTGCCCTCGTGCGCAATCCGCATTTCGACAGCGTCAAACGCGCGGCACCACAGGTCTACCACGAAGTGCATGTGCATCCCGGTGCCATCACACAGCATCTGCGTGCCATTCATATATGGCCACGGGGTGACTGGTTTTTGGTGGCGATGCCCGAAGTCGATGGCAGTCTGCGTGGTACCTGGGTTGTCCCGAATACGCGCAATGATGAATTTGTGGCGACACAACAGCACGTTGATGTGCTGTGTAGCGCAATACCTGAACTCGCCGACTTCATCGACCGTCCACGGCTGGCCCAGAGTGTGGCTGCCCCGATTACCACGATTCGACTCAATCATTATCATCTCGACGATCATGTGGTGCTGGTGGGGGATGCCGCCCACGCCATGGCGCCCTTTCTCGGCCAAGGGGTCAATATTGCGCTCGAAGATTGTGCCGTACTCGCCGACCTGATTGCTGCCCATCCTGACGACATGGCGACGGCGCTGGAGACCTTTTCGCAGCGGCGTGTCGGCGAAGGCCTGGCCTGTGCTGACATTTCCCAGGCCAATTTCGATGCATTGGTACGTGGTACACCGCCCCAAGATGACCCCAAGCATGGTGTGGTGGCACGGGTCAACTTTCTGTTGCATGATTACCAGACTGTGGCGCACACGCTGTGGCCTGATTGGCAGCCCCACGTCTAAGAGAGGCACCCATGCGTACCTACCGAGTGTTTGTCGACGATAAACGCAAAGGCATGCTGGTGTGGTGTGAAATGGTCGACTTCGACTGGGTGATGGCGTGTCGCAATGCACACCACAAGATTTACAACGCACCGATCAACGAAACCGACTTTGCGGTATCAATGCATCCAATAGGCGAGGGGGGATTTGTACTCGTAGAAGCAATAAATTCGCATCACGACGAACACACGGTGGTGATGACGATTGCGGCATATGTGTGAGGAGGTACCCGATGGGACCACGATACACCTCGAAATGCGAGTGTTTCATCGGCATTCAGATATACGAAGCCATCAGCCTCGTGATGGTTACGCATACGAGTGCTGTCGATGCATGTGACATTATGCAGGAAATCCTGCAGGACTACGAAATCAATCACCCTGTGCGGACACGCATAGACCGGGTGTGGGATGCACTCGCACGCTGGTGTACTATCCGGCAGGCCACGCACGAGCGCATCCGTGGCGCACTCCCAGCCACCGCACAGTCACTGTTGCCCGTAATCGTGCCTGCCACACACCGGGTTGAGATTTGGGCGATTGCTGCACGTGGACAACGCCCAGCACGTCGGTCACTCGATACAGTAACCGTGGCACAGTTTGTACGTGGACCACTTGCGCCGTTGCAGCAGCACTGGATGCAACTCAAAAAACGCCACGACGATGATGAAGACCACATGCGGCATCTTTTTTTCCACGACTAAATGAGTACGCTACGGCGATAAATAGGGCGTGCGCGGTACCTCGATGCGTTGCACGGCGCTGGCCTGAATGTACAGTTGCCCCTGAGCGTCGCGGGCGACGACGCCTGTGACCCGTACCCACTGATTATCGGCGAGTTGCGCGGCCGTACTCCACGCCACCGGCATACCAACACCGCCAGCATCCGCAGTACAGCAGGTCAGTACATAGCGTGCGAGCATAAAAGTGGCATCTGCCTGCGGCATGTCAGGTGGACGTACCACGAATCCTTCGACGCTGACGGGTTTGGCGATAAGTGGAGCCGTGTCAATACTCATTGCTATCGCCCAGTCATACAGGTTCCATTGCGTAGTATCGTCAGGGGGAATGCGCATTGCCCCACTCGTACTGGGTCGTTGTGCCACACGATTGAGCGATGATAACCGGCTACCAAGCGCATTGGCATCGAGTGGGCGTGGTGGTACACCCAACCCGAGCGCTACGGGGATGAGTACAAAGGCCAAGGCGAATGCGGGCAGCGTATGACGTTGAATGATACAGACGAGTGCCATGAAAAAGAGCACGATGCCACACAAATACAAGAGGATGTCGTAGCGCGGATGAATGTAGAGCGCCATCTGCCCCAGCGTGGTGCGGACCAGCAAGAGTGCAGATAGCGTACATATGCCGATGGCCATCAGCCGTGGTGTCCAGCGTGTTAGCGCCATGCGATGCTCCAGACGAGTGTACAGACGACCATGGTCAGCCCGGCAATGGTGGCCACGAAACGTGCCATGGGACGCCAGCCGAAGACGGCCGCAAACATGGGAATACTTTTGAGGTCAATCATTGGACCAAAGACCAAAAATGCCATCAACGATACCATGGGCAATCGATCCGCAAACGAGAGCGCGACAAAGGCATCAACCGTCGAACAAATCGACATAACGACAGCTAACCCCATGGCTGCCGGGATAGCCAGCAGTGGTTGTGATGCCACGGTGAAAAAGAGCTCGCTGGAAACCAGCACCTGCATGGCGGCTGCCACCATGGCGCCGGCGATGAGGTAGCGCACCATGTCGAGCCAGTCCACGATGGCGTGCGACAACAATGCAACGAGTGGGATTTCGTCGTCGTGCTGGTGCACGTCATGGGTGGATGCAAGTGTGGTGACCAACTGCAGTTGTGGCATCAGCAGCGCGGTGCCTGTAGCTACCACAAATGTGAGCACGAAGCGCCAGAGTACGAATGACCAGCCAAACACGCCGACAAACGCAACGGCAGTACTCACCATCACGATCGGGTTGAGGACGGGGGCGGCCAATGCAAAAGCCACCCCCATGCTCATGGGGGCACCACGTTGCACTAGGCTGCGTGCCGCAGGCACGGAGCCACATTCACAGACGGGGAAGATGATGCCGAGCATGGCACCTGCCATGGCACTCCCCCAGCGTGAGGTGGGTAGGCGTTGGGTCAGCCAGGTGGGATCCACGTATTGGTGGATGGCAGCGGAGACGAGTGCGCCAATGGTGAGAAACGGCAGCGCTTCGTAGAAAATACCCAGAAAGACAGTGATAAACATGTCGATGTTGCCAAGTACTGCAGAAGTGACGCTGACCCAGCGATTCGCAATAGCGACGACGAGGGCGACGGCAACGAGCAGGATGGCGATGATACTCTGTTGACTCCAAACGATGATGCGCTGCATGGCGTTGCTCGATGAGAATGTGCGTACAACAATTATTGCCCACGGTGCGGGGCACGCATCTTTATTATAATAAAAATGATATACATTGATTTCTCATATGCATAATAGATGTGCGAAAAGTCATAAGAAGGAATTACACCATGGGAATTGCCGCAGATATTGCGTTGATTGTGGTAGCCGCGTTTTTGGGCGGTGCCGTGGCACAACGCCTCGGACAGCCGCTGATCGTCGGGTATATTCTGGCAGGAATCATGGTCGGGCCGTACACGGCAGGACCAACGGTGGTCAAGATCCACGAAATCGAGCTGCTTGCCGAAATCGGCGTCGCGTTGTTGCTCTTTGCACTCGGGCTGGAGTTTAATTTCCGCAAATTAGTGCGTGTGAAATGGATCGCCTTTTTGGGGACACCGCTGCAAATCCTCGTCTGTATGGGATGTGGTTGGGGTATTGGCCAGTTCCTGGGCTGGAGTGATATCGCCTCATTGTGGCTGGGTGCCATCGTGGCACTCTCGAGTACGATGGTTCTACTCAAAACATTAGCTGCCCAAGGCGAGTTGGGCAGCATATCGAGCCGCATCATGATTAGCATGCTCATCGTGCAGGATTTAGCATTTGTGCCAATCATGTTGGTGCTTACCGAGCTCAATCAGCCGGATGGTGGGGTGAGTGCACTGATCGGTGCGATCGTGCGTGCAGGAATCTTTTTGGTGGTAATGGTCGTGGTCGGTACGCGGCTGATGCCAGCTATCCTGCATCGGATTAGTCAATGGGGTTCACGCGAGCTCTTTTTGGTGGCGATTACCGCCTTGGGGTTGGGAGTCGGCTACGCCACGTATTTGGCCGGATTATCGTTCGCCTTTGGGGCATTCGTGGCGGGTATGGTGCTCAGCGAATCCGAGTACAGCCATCAGGCGCTCAGTGACATCGTGCCACTGCGGGATATTTTCAGCATGATTTTCTTTGTATCGGTGGGGATGCTGCTCGATCCACGGTATGTGTGGCAGTATGGTGCGGTCATTGCTGGGCTGGTAGTCGTTATCATGCTCCTCAAAGCTGCAGTGTTTGTGGCCATCACGCGTCTGTTCGGCTATCGCGATGGCATTCCGGTGGCAGTGGGTATCGGGTTATTACAAGTCGGCGAATTTGCCTTTGTGCTTTCACGGGTGGCGCGTTCGCAACAGGTGATTGACGCAGATCAGGATAATCTGATTTTGGCGGTAGCGCTGGTCACGATGCTGCTGACGCCACTGGTGATGCGCCTGCGTCAGCCCATCAATGCGTGGCTGATGCGGCGCAAGCCGGTGCTCCCGTTACCACCGGTACAATCGCAGGTAGCAAGCGCGGCTGAGCGGCACCAACATGCCGTGATTATCGGCTACGGGCGGGTGGGGCAGTACACGGCGCACATGTTGCATCAGCGTGGGATTCCGTATGTGGTCATCGAGCTCGATCAGTACCGCATCGACGAGCTCAAACAACTGCAGGTACCGGTGATATATGGTGATGCGGCTAGTGCCGAAGTGTTGCATGCGGCAGGCGTGGCACAGGCACGGTTGGTGCTGATTGCGGTGGGCTCAGCGTACGACGTGGAGTCAATTGCCCGCTTGGTGCGTCAGCTCGCACCACAGGTGCCGATTGTGGCACGGGCCGCCCACATCAAACAGATCCCCGTGCTGCAGGAATTGCAAATCACCGAAATCGTGCAACCCGAATTCGAAGCTGGCCTCGAAATGATGCGTCAGACGCTGCTGCATTTTGGTGTCTCGATGGCTGAAATAACCCAGCTGAGCGATGATGTGCGGGCGGTGGCATATGCGCCGATTGCACAGCCGCCACAATAATTACCCCATACCCATTTGCAAGGATATGACATATGGGTATTGCATTATTACGTATAAATGGTATAATCATCGAAGTGTGATGCATTGTGTTTTTTTGCGTGTCCTTTTTTTGAAAAATTGCATGCACCATCGTATGAAAAAGTAGAGGAGTATGGCATGAAACTCAGCGAAATCCTGCTCTATGTCATCGGCATTATTCTCTTTGACCGACTCTTAGTCGGGCTAGGGTATGCAATTTGGATTATTGTGGCCATCATCGAATGGATCCGCAGTTTCTTTGTTGCATCCCCGGTAACGCATGCTGCATCTAAGGTAACGCATGCTGTATCTCAGGTAGCGTACGCCTCTACGCCCTCTCTGCCACGGCGCCGGCGTCGGCCGCTGCGTTTTGCCATCGCGCGCTACGGCATGCTTACACAGATGCGGATTAGCGGGTAGGTGTATGCATATGCGCCCAGTGCGCATGATGCGTGATAAAGATTCCGCCATCATCGCACAGACTGCGCATCGGTTGCGTATGGTGTGGGTGAGCACCATGACCAATGAAATGGATGGCAGCCAGGCGCATGCCCACTGGTGTGCGCCGGAGGCTCCGACTCGTTTGCGATACTCTTGCTGACTGTGCGCCAATGCCATGACGGCAGGGTGTGGATTGGCGCGCAGCGCTGTGGCATCGTTTCGTCAAGGCAGGAACAGATCGGCGTCACTGTGGAAAAGATGGCAGATGAAGGATAAAGT
>JBKCGB010000020.1:0-3821 GCA_046303375.1 Roseiflexaceae bacterium | reverse complement strand
GTATACCTGAATCACACGTTCGGTAGTTCGTGGATGGGAGCAGCCCGCTCGAAGAAGATAATCCCGGCACTGATTATGAGCACCAGCAGTCCCACCGCCAGATAGGCGTCGATTTGCCCGGCGCGTGCCACATAGCTGGCGACCATGCCACCAAAGCCGGCTATCAGGTAACAGGTCAATACCGCCTCACGCCGTGTCAGCCCCAGTTGTACCAGGCGATGCGACACATGATCTTTGCCGCCGTGGGTGAGTGGGTTTTTGCCACGACGCAGGCGCGAAATACTGACCAACGTGGTATCAAAGATCGGGAAAGCGAGCACGCACAGCGGCACCATCCACGTCACCAAGATGGCGTTGCTGGGGAAGCGTAGTTTGATGCCGATGACGGCCAAAATGAGCCCGAGAAAGAGCGACCCCGTGTCCCCCATGAAAATGGTAGCGGGGTTGAGATTGTAGCGAAGAAAGCCGATACAGGCGCCAATCAAGCCGGCAGCGAGTGCACTCACGAGAATTTGCCCACTTTGGGCGGCGAGCAACAAAAAGAAGGCACTACACACGGTGGCGACACCACTCGACAATCCATCCATGTTGTCGAGCAGATTCATGGCGTTGGTGATGCCCACCACCCACACAATCGTAATCGCGTAGTTGAGCCATGCATCTGCAAAGAGTTGCACCTGCACGCCGCCGATGAGCAAAATGACCGCAGCAGTGGCTTGCCCGAGCAGTTTGGGGTAGGCGTGCAGTGTCCAACGGTCATCGGCTAAGCCACACAGCGACACCAGCGTGGCCGCCAGCACAATGGCGATGAGCTCGCGGATATAAAAGCGTTCGCCAAAGAGGAGCAATGCTCCTACACACGCCAGATAAATGGCTGCACCGCCCAGCAATGGCACGGGAGTGCTGTGAATTTTGCGCTGCGATGGGGTATCCACCACACCGGTGCGCAGTGCAATGCGCCGCGCGATGGGGGTGGCGACGATGGCAAACAAGAGTGCGGTGATGCCAATGAGGAGCAGTTGCAACATATTTATGTCTCGATACTGTCAAATGGTGATAATATCCGTATACATACATCATAATACAAGGGTTATGCCGTATGAAAAAGCCGGTGCGTGGGAATGATTTACCGATTCCACTGATTGTGGGACTGATTATTGGGGCAGTGCTGATTGGCATCGCCTTGCTTGGCCAAGAGCGGCGCTCGTTGGTCGACGTGTTTGACGAAGCACCTACTCCCGAATTACCAGCCCTTTTCGCCAACTTTGGTGATGTATCGCAACAGGTGGTCACCGCTTGGCTTTCTGATGGTACGAGCCTGCCGGCAGTGACCCCGCAAGCGGTCGGTCCGCGTATTGCGGTGCATGTCGACACGCTCCACCGCGTCGGTACGGTGCTCGAAATCCGGGGCATGGTGCTCAACCAGACGGATTCCCCATTGACGTTTTCGGCGGCAAATTTTCGCTTTTCAGATGCAACTGATATAAAATACGGGGTGGGCGATGCGACACAACCAATTACGGTGACAGACAGTGTCCCGTTCGCCTTTCAAATCCCCGTTCCCCCGTCACGTGCACTGACGATGACGGTTGTCTTTGACCCCGATCCGCCTTTGGTAATCACCCTTTTACAAGAAAGAAGCACACCATGACCACATTGCAAGCACTCGTTGCCCCACTCGAAGCTGCGCTGCGCACGATTGTGGCTGGCTTACCCGCTGCTACCCGTGATGCGACCGCGTTTACCGTGGCATTGTCGTGCAGTGATGTGCCCGATGTGGTGCGTGTGGCTGTCAATGGGGCAGATGTGACGATCTTGGTGGGTGACGGGAGTGCACACATGCGTCTGACGGCGGACATGGCCACCTTTGGTGAACTGTTACAGACGGGCAATGTGCGCTTCGTCACCGACCCCATCACGCGCGGCAAAGTGGCCGCCCTCAAACAGGTACGCGGTCTGTTGCGCCTGACCTTCAATGAGGGTGGTGAGCTGAGTGTGGCCTTTAGCGACATGCGTGATCCCGAAGCGGTGGTGGCGCTGAGCAAACGTGACGCACTCGGATTACTGGCCGGCACACTCAACCCGCAAATGGCAGTGATGACGGGGCGCATGCGCATCGTGTCGGGGATGAACTTTTTGCTCAGCCTCGACCGCATCATGTAGCAGCGGATTCGACACGCAGCGCCGTCGCCACATCCATCACAAACGTCACACTGACGCGATCGCCGGCCTGCGGCGTGCCCGTCACGGCCTCGGGTCCAAGGCGGGCGCTACGTGGTTTGGCCTCGCCATCCACCTGATATACCACATCAATCAGCAACGTCCCGTGCATATTTACCCCTTGCACGCTGATGATGGTGGCGTTGCGTTTGCCCGACATAATCATGGTCTACCTCTTTTTTTCTAGAAAAATCGCTGGACGGCAGCTGCAACAGCGCCATCCTCGGCATATGGTGCTACCCAGTTTGCCACCGCTTTGACGGCGGGTTGGGCGTTGGCTGGTGCCACCCCAATAGCGGCATGCTGGACCATCGCCAAATCGGCTTCGGCATCGCCGATCGCCAACACCTCTTGCCAGGTCCAGCCGTGGCGCGCACACCACGCTGCCACGGCGGCTTCTTTGGTGGCATCGGGATGGGTGATAACTGCGTCTTCGAGCACACCGGCGCGGTTGTAGTGGCGCGCAATGCGCACCGGTAAATGCGTAATGGCCGCTGCGAGCGCCTCGACATGGTGCGGCTCGGCCACGATCAGGCGTGTTATCTGCTGTTGCACGACCACGCTCATGGCCGTCGCTACTTGGTGCGTGCCCACATCAAACGAGGTCAACTCTTGAATCGCCCCAGCAGTAGCAAAGTTGACGCCGTGGCTGGTGAGGAGCAGCGGAATACCAGCCGTGTCGGCGATGGTGGCAATTTGGCGCATCACATCGGCGTCAATGGCGGTGGCGGCTACGCACGTGCCATCCACGTCGTAGGTGGTGGCGCCACCTTCGCAGATCAGCGGGCAGGCAAAGCCCAGCAGGTCGCTGATTTCTTTGGCCGATGAAAACTTACGCACCGTGGCGAGCACCACCTGCACGCCCTGTTGGCGGATGTGATTGAGTGCGGTGGCGTTGGTGGGTGGCAGCATGCCGCGCCACACCAACGTGCTGTCGATGTCGCTGACCAGCAGGCGGATGGCGTGTGTCACTTCCACATGCCTTCTTGGGTGACCACATAGCCGTGCTGCTCGAGTGTGTCGACCACCTGTATGCCGTGGCTACTATCCCGTACCTCGAGAATTAGCTCGATGCCGACGCGATCGATGGGCACGAGCCAGGTGGCGCGGCGGTGAAAAATATCGATGACATTGGCGCCGCTGTCGGCCACCACGCGCAACAACGGTGCCAGGTTACCAGGGCGGTCTGCCACCAGCACCCGTAGCATCAGGTAGCGCCCTTGTTTGACCAGCACCTGCTCGATGACGCGTGTCAAAAAGTTGGGGTCGATGTTGCCGCCACACAGCACGTTGCAAACGACGTCGGCGGGCTGGAGCGGCACCACGCCCGCCAACAGGGCGGCTAATCCGGCCGCACCCGCACCTTCGACCACCAGGTGTAATGCGCGGGCAGCATGCGTGATGGCAGCCGCGATTTGGTCGTCGTCGACGGTGACGACGGTGTGGACGCGCGCTTTGATGATGGCGAGTGTGATATCACCAGGTTGCTTGACAGCAATCCCATCCGCAATGGTGCGTACCGCATCCACGCGCACCGGTTGCCCGGCGGCCAGTGATGGGCGCACGGCATCGCACCCGGCCGCCTGTACGCCGATGATGCG
>JBKCGB010000019.1:0-20558 GCA_046303375.1 Roseiflexaceae bacterium | reverse complement strand
GGTATCAACACCCTGGTTGGGATGCCACTCCACAAACAATGGCAAGCGCTTGGTGTGGACCAAATGGTCGGGACAGGCTGCCCCCACCTGCGTGAACTGTGCGGCACCGTCACTGCCGACGAATTCGAGCACGGTGTCGCTACTGTCGATCTGCAGAATCTGACTTCCCTGTTGACTGAGTGCGCCACGCAACGTGGGCAGAATGCTGCTCCACATCGCAGCCCGCTCGCTGGCGGGGATGGCAGGGACGGCAGCCCCCGCAAAGATGCGCCGCCCGTTGCGCGTGCTAGCGATGAATTCCTCGGCTTCGTTGAGGACGTTGATGGTATGCGTATAGCTTTCGATGCTGGTATTGCCCCATACCGTCAAGCCGTGTTTGCCCATCACCACCAGGTCGGCTTTGGGGTTATTGCGCACGCCTTCGCCGATTTGTTTGCTCAATGTGAAGCCCGGGCGGATGTAGTCAACCCACACCATGCGCTGCCCCCACAAGCGTTCGCACAAGGCACGTCCATCAGCAGCACAGGCCAGGCTGATGACGGCATCGGGGTGGGTGTGGTCGACATGTGGCGCCGGGATAAATGCATGCAGCAATGTTTCGATTGATTGGCGTGGTCGATCAGGCAAAAAGACGCTCCGGTTGAGGTAGGCCACCATCTCTTCGTCGCTCATGGCGGCGCGATTGATGAGTGGAGTCATGTCGGGCATGCGCAATGCGGCAAAGCCTGATTCGCTGATAGTGGCGACATCACTCCCCGAGCCCTTGACCCACAGCACTTGTACTTCACGATCGGCGTGGTCGCGTTCCGTGGTTTTGGCGCTGGTATTGCCCCCATATATATTCACCACGGTACGGTCGCTGCCCAGCAAACGACTCCGGTAGACAAGTCCATCAAGGGCCGGCATAGCGGCGGCATCACTCGCATTCCAACGGTTCTGTGGCATGGTACGCTCTCCATCAGCTGCACGATATATGCAAACTATAGCATTATTTGAGCGCTATCGTTGATGTGCTAGCAACACGTCCTATGGGTAGCGGGCATAATGCGCCGCGTGTGAGTGGCCATTTTGACAGGAAAAATAGCACGGTTTGCCCTTTTTCTATAGACAAATAACGCAAAAATGCTAAAAAATTGACAATATATGCGCTGACATCTATCATGACCGAACCGCTTTTGCATTCGAAAGGAATATTCACATGACGGTGTCAACGCCATGGTATGAAAAAACAATTTGGATTGTAGTGTGGTGTATTATTGTGTGGCCGGTTGGGTTGTATGGTATGTGGCGCAGTAGCCGGGCCCTGGTGTGGAAAATCGTAGTCACAGTCGCAATCGTAGCACCATATCTGATTGCGCTCTTGGCATCGATGCTTGCCCAAAACGCTGCGCAGTAGTATTGCCACTGCGTCAGCACCATCCCCCCGCACCTAGTGCGGGGGGATTTTTTGTGTCAAGTCCACCTGTACTCTGTGCGGTCTGACTGTGTTTCTCCCGTATAATGGCAGTGCACCACATACAAAGGAGTCTGTCATGTTGCACTACCGCTCGATGCCCACCTACATGGCACAAAACGTCCCTGCTGCACTCAAGCCATCCGTCTATGATTCACGCTTAGCTGCGCTCAAAAGTGCTGCTGGCTGTGACTGGGTGGTGGTCTACGGCGACCGCGAACACGCCGCTGATATTACCTTTTTGAGTAATTTTGACCCACGCTTCGAAGAAGCCATTCTCGTACTTGGTGCCACCAATCATGTCATTGTCGGCAACGAGGGACTGGGCTACGTGCCCATGCTCGGCACGCAATTTACCGTTCATCTCAGTCAAAGCCTTGGCTTGATGGGGCAAGACCGCACGCGTTTTCCTCGGCTGAGTAGCGTCCTGCATACCATTGGTGTGCGTGCTGGACACACCGTCGGTGTGGTGGGCTGGAAATACCTCGAGCCAATGGAGCAAGACGACGACCAGCCCGCCTACGTGCCTGCCATGCTCCTGCGTGCCATCCAGACTGCTGCCGGTGGCGACGTCACTGTGCGCGATGTGACCCACTGCATGTCGCACCCTGTCCATGGTCTGCGCGCCCGCAACGAGGCTGCCCAAATTGCCATCTTTGCCTGGGGCGCTCAGCGTGCCGCCTTGGCCGTTGACCGCATCGTGCGTGGGGTGCGCCCGGGGATGAGCGAACAGCAAGCGGCGGCGCTGATGCAATACGAGGGTGACCCGCTGACCTGCCACCCCATGATGTCGGGTGACCCCAAACAGGTGCTCGGTCTACGCTCACCGAGTCCGCGCTTGCTCCAGATGCGCGATGCAGTCACCACGGCTATTGGTTACCGTGGTGGTCTGTGCTGTCGTGCAGGTGTGCTCAGCGACACGGTGGATTCGAGCTACTTTACCAACTATGTTGAGCCCTACATGCAGACGCAAATGCTGTGGTATGAATCATTGCACATCGGTATGAGTGGTGGCGAAATCCACCGCCGTGTGATGCAACGCCTCGCTACGGCACCCTTTAAACCATCGCTCAATCCGGGACACCTCGGCAGCATTGACGAGTGGAGCCATACGCCCATCCGTCCCGATTCTGACGATCCCATCCGCTCGGGGCAGCTCATCCAGTGCGATATCATCCCCGACACCACGCCGGCGGGTACGGCCCTCAATTGTGAGGACACGGTGGCTATTGCTGATGCGCCACTCCGCGCTGAGTTAGCCACCCTCGCGCCTGATTTGTGGCAGGCCATCAAAGCGCGCCGCGAGTATTTGCGGACGGCGATTGGGATTATTTTACCCGAGGAAGTCTTGCCGCTGTCGTTGGCCAATGCACGCTATGCACCAGCCTGGCTCCAGCCGGATTTGGTGTGGGTCAAGGAGTAGTGGCGAATATGATCCGCCACTACGTCATCACGCAATCAAGGCATTAAACCACCCAGCAGCCATTTCCACATCGCTCTGGATGAGCCCGTGCTGCGTGTGCTGCCACGCCAGCGTGATTGATGCGCCGGCATCTTGTAGTAGCGTGTATAGCGCCGTGCTCTGGTCTGGGGGGATGAGCTGGTCGTGCGTGCCGGCACTGAGGAAGATTCCTTTGCCGGCCAGACGCGGGATGACATTCGGCGTGTAGACGCACTGGGCCCGAAACAACATCCCCCCGCGCAACGTGTGCGGGTGAAGCAACATTGTGGACACGGCAATGTTTGCGCCGTTGGAATAGCCCAATGCGTAGATATTATTGGCAGCAAATCCATAGTGTGCAGCTGCACTTGCGACGAACTCAGCCAGCTCGCCAGCACGTTTCTGCACATCCTCGAGATCAAACACTCCCTCAGCAAAACGCCGAAAGAAGCGTGGCATGCCGCGCTCGCTGACGTTACCCCGTGGGCTGAGGATGGCACACCCAGGCGCAATTGCCTGTGTCAAACCGAGTAAATCATGCTCGTTGCCGCCCGTACCGTGCAACGCCAGAATCGTGGGCAGGTTGGGGGTAGTGGCCGGTTGGTAGACATGCTGATACAACGCTAGTGACATCGTATATCCTCGTTGCTGCTGCCCGGTCTATCCGGGCAGCAGCGGTCGTGTTTAGTGGTGCTCGCCGTGGTATTTTTCGCCAGCGGGAATCGCCACCGGCAGATGATTTTGTACCGGAGCAATTGGACAGGTGGCATAAATCGTGAAGGCGCACGGTGGGCTGACGGCTTTGTTGAAGTCGATCACCACCGTACCGTCCACTGGACCAGGTACCGTCAAAAAGCGCCCTGCACCATAGGTTTCTTTGCCACCCGTTTTGTCACGGAAATTGAAAAAGAGATTAGGCCCAGCGGCCACGGCATCCATGCTGCAGGATTGCCCGTTGATGGTGAAGTGTACCCGTCCTGGGCTCGGCATCATGTCGGTATCGCCCAGTACATTGAGAATGGGGATGGTTTTGCCAGGCGCATACGCCTCAAAAGCTGCCTGCACCACATATGCAGGGTCGTAGTCGAACCAGATACGCCCCGTGAATGCCTTGCGTACGTCGCTGTTGCGATCGCGCAAGCGGATACCGATGCGGTGGCCTCGCGGAATCACATAAAAGCTCAAATCGCGGTACGTGATGATATCTGGCTTGTGCTTGCCGTCGCCATCACCCTGTAATACGCCACTCTTGCCGATAAACGCACCGTTGATTTCGGCATGCTCACCCTCGATGAATTCGACACGCACTTCGTCACCGTCGCGGTGAAAGGTGCCCAAATGGGGTGGACATGATCCTGCTGGGAAGACGAGATCCTGATCGTCACCCGACCCAAAAGTGTTGGCACCCTCGTGCAACCAAAACAAACCGGCCAAAGTCAACCAACCATCATCTGCACGCATGGATGTGTCCATTTGCGCGCGCCATGTTGCGCTTTCTGCGAGAGCACTCATCAATATCCTCCAAATATGACTAACTCACTAAACTAATTATACATTAATCGAGTAATTGTTGATAGACGGCTTCGAGTTGTGGCCCAATGTGTGTGATGCTGTGGTTGGCAACTGCCGCGATACGATTCTGTTGGCCAATCTGCTGTGCCTGTGCCGGGTGTTGCAGCGTGTGAATGATTTTGGCGGCCAAATCGTCGCGGTCAGCATATGCCGCATAAATGCCCTGCTCGCCGAGGTACTGGCGACTTACTGCCGCATCGAATGTGACTACGGGCAATCCAAGCGCCATGTACTGCGGGATTTTGCCACTACCTTCGCTGAGGCTCATTTTGGGGGCAACGGCCACACTCCCCAGCCCCAGGTAGTGATGTGAGTCGAGGTAGCGGATGCGCCCTGGTAGCGTGACATGCGCTGCTACGCCCACGCTTTGCGCGTAATGGCGGTAACTGTCTGGGTCAGGGTATCCCATGATGAGAAAGTGTGCATCGGGCACCGCGGCTATCACCTGCGGAATAGCTTCGATGAGTATGTTGGTGCCTTGGTATGGTGCGAGCAACCCGAGGTAGACTACCACGCGCCGGTCGGCAGGGATGCCAAGGATGGCGCGCAGGTCTGGGTTATCTGGTTGGGGGCAAAAATACGTAGTGTCGATGCCGTCCGCAACGGTGGTGACGGCATTGGCATCATGCCCAAATGAATGAATCAGCATTGTACGCGCATTTTCGCTCGATGTGAGCAGCATATCCGCCTGCGTGTTTATCCATGTTTCGAGGCGATAGAGCATGCGGTACAGCAACGAATCCTGGCTTTGGAGGAAGCGGTGATCAATCATCTCGGCTGTCATGCTGCCTTGATAATCAAATACAAGTGGGCGGCGGATAATGCGTTTGAGTACCGCCCCAATCAGGCCACCTTCGTGCAGGTGGGCATGAATGATATCGGGTTTGAAATCGAGTGCCGTTTGCAGACTGCGCCACGACAAGGCTACATCGAGGTAGAGCTTGTGGCGCGACGACCCAACCAGCGTGCGTTTAATCCAGGGCACATCCCACGAACGCACCACATCGAGTCCGGCCACGCCATCGCCGTTGTGATAGGTGGCAATCCGCACCACGTGACCGCGACGTTGGAGCTCGTGTGCCTCTTGGGCGATACGGATATGACAGCCGTAGTCAGAAAAAAAGCTGGTGGGTGCCACCATCAGAATACGCCGCGATTCGGTCATTTGGCTCCACCATATGCCATGTCGAGTACCTCGGCGATGTGCAGGACACGCATCCCGCTGCCACGCTGGCGCAAGCCTCCGGCGAGTTGCAGATGGCATCCCGGATTAGCCGTGACCACCACCTGCGCCTTGGTGCGTTCTGCGTTGTCCAGTTTACGGTTGCCTAACTGTGCCGCCATGTCGGGTTGGGTCACGTTGTATATCCCCGCCGAGCCACAGCATAGCGCCGATTCTGCCATTTCGACGAGTGTCAGTCCGGGGATTTTTTTGAGGAGCGCACGTGGCTGTGCCGTGATGCGTTGGGCGTGGGCGAGATGGCATGGCTCTTGGTAGGTGACGGTCATGTTGATCGATTTGAGGTCGCTGGTGTTGAGCTCGAGTGCTGCCAGATATTCGCTGATGTCACGGACTTTGGCACTAAACGCAGTGCCACGTGCCGCCCACTCCGCATCGTCATGGAGCAAGTGGCCGTATTCTTTGAGTGTCGAACCACAGCCGGCGGCATTGACCACGATAGCGTCATAGCTGTCGCCAAATGCGCTGATGTTCTGTTTGGCCAAGGCGCGGGCGCTATCGAGCTCGCCACCATGGGCATGCAAGGCACCACAGCATCCCTGCCCTGCAGGCACCGTTACGCGAATGCCGTTGCGTTGTAGCACACGGATGGTAGCATTGTGCACGTTGCTAAAAGCAGTCGACATAATACAACCACTCAACAACGCCACATGCGCCTTTTCGGTGCCGATGGCAGGGTAGGTTTGCCCAGTGGCCGTGGTAAATGTATCGTTGATTTGTGGCAAAATTGCTTCTGCTTCGTGGAGTTTGAGGAGCTTGAGGATGCCAAGATTGCGTGCTAACCACTGGAGGCCACTCTTCTGGTAGAGCCAGAGCGAGCGTGAAAAGGCGCGAAACCACGTCATATCGGTGAAGAGTTTGCCAAAAACTACGGACCGAATCATGCGCACACTCATCGGATAAGGCGCTAGACGCCCATCCGTTTTGGCGTGGTGAATCTGTGTGCGTGAGGCCTCGAGTATCTGGCCATACTGCACCCCGCTAGGGCAGACCGCTTCGCAGGCTCGGCAGTTGAGACAGGCACTCATCTGCTCTTGAAAGGTGTCACTGTCGATGCCAATCCGCCCGTCAGCGACGGCTTTCATCAAATAAATACGGCCACGTGGTGAATACTGCTCAAGGCCGGTTTCACGATAGGTGGGGCATGACGAGAGACACAGGCCACAGTGCACACACGTATTGATGACAGCGTCGCTGGGGGTGTCGTTCCCGGCAAACGGAATAAATTGAATTGTGCTCATGATATCTACCCTCACCATCGTGGATAACTGGCAAACGTTGTGGTCAGTATATACCAAAACGTATTCGGGTGTGTGTGTTTGCGCAATGCGGTGAATCTTGGTACAATGCACACAGTTTGTTGAATACTGTTGCGAGGGAATCATGGCCAGCAAAAAGGGCAACCGCATCATCATCAAGTTGCGCAGCACCGAGAGTGCCCATACCTACACCACCGTCAAGAACCGCAAGAACGACACCAATCGTCTCGAATTGCGTCGCTATGATCCCACGTTGCGCAAGCACGTGCTCTATCGCGAAACCAAGTAACATTGCTACGGGTGTTTTGACGCCCGGGACGCACACCCAGATGTTCGTACACATCTGGTAGAGGTGCGCCCTGGGCGTTTTGGTATGTATGGGGGGTATTGCCATGCCGCGCATCCTCAGCCACGTGTGTTGGTCCGGTCTCATCGGCGTGGGTGCCGGGCTTGCGAGTGCCGTGTTTCTCATCACCTTGACCATGGCCACCACGCAATTTACCATGCAACCGTGGCTCATCTGGCTCTTGCCATGTGCTGGAGCACTTGTCGCTTGGGTTTATCAGCGCTTCGGTGCCAGTGCCAATGCCGGCAATAATCTCATCCTCGAACAACTCCATACCCGTGACCGCGCCGTGGTCCCCTTGCGCATGCTCCCACTCGTCTTGTTGAGCACACTCATCACCCATCTGACGGGTGGATCAACCGGCCGTGAAGGTACGGCGGTGCAGATGGGTGGCAGTCTTGCAGCGACACTCGCGCGGCTGACCGCACAGGATGCTCGTGACACCCGCATCCTGCTCATGGCCGGCATCAGTGCAGGATTCGGGGGCGTCTTTGGTACACCACTCGCAGCGACGGTCTTTGGCATGGAGGTCTTGGCAGTCGGTGGTCTGCGTTACGTGGCACTGTTGCCCTGCTTGATTGCCGCATATGTCGCTGATTGGACGGTACGCACGCTGGGGGTGCCGCACTTCCACTACCACATTGCGTGGATTCCCACTCTCACACCACTGCTTGTGGGCAAAGTCATCATTGCGGCCATTTGTTTTGCTGGTGCGAGTATGCTGTTTGTGGAAAGCACGCACGCCATCAGTCAGTGGAGTCGGCGCGTGTTTGTCGCCCCAGTGTGGCGTGCTGTTGCTGGTGGTCTGCTGGTAATCGCGTTGACGCTGTTGAGTGGCACAACTGCATACAACGGGTTGAGTCTGCCTTTGCTCCACGCATCATTTACCACGGCAGGAGTAGTATGGTGGGCATTCGCACTCAAACTTCTCTTTACCGTGGTCACACTCGGCTTCGGCTACAAGGGTGGTGAAGTTACCCCATTGTTTGTGATTGGTGCAACGCTGGGAGCAGCACTCGCACCACTGCTTGTGCTCCCCACCGATCTCCTCGCCGCACTCGGGTTTGTGGCTGTCTTTGCTGCGGCAGCGAATACTCCACTCGCCTGTATTTTGATGGGTGTCGAGTTGTTTGGTAGCGCCCCACTGATGCTCATCGGTATTTGTACACTCGTTGCGTACACGGTGAGCGGTCACCGTAGCATATACACGGCGCAACGTGTGGTGACCCACAAATACGACCACGACGTTGATCCCACACATCACGCACATCTGCATGACATACGACAGCAGAGGCAATGGTGGCGCCACCGCGAGCACTAGTTGGTGGCAACCGCCATGAACGCCCCTTCGCCGTTGTTGTCTTCGACAACCCCTACCAAGTAGAGTGAAATCCCGCTCCGCCATCCACAGTAGTTGATGGTGTCACCTTCTGATACCAAAATGTCTTGGATGGTATATCCCTGTGCACTCAGTGCCCCGTCGTAATAGGTTTTGACATCCGCATACGTAGTACCACTGGGGATTTTGTAGAGGGTGGCAGTCACACCAGTGGCATTGCCTACTTCCTCAATTGTGCGAAAGAGTTCAGCGGCGAGGGCTGCATCCTCTGGTTTGGCTGGTATGGCGCCAGGAAACGGCGCAATGCTGACTGCTGCCTGCCCACAGGCAGCGAGCACAGGGACAAGTCCGGTCAGACGCAAGAATGTTCGGCGATGCATGACATGCTCCTTTGGGTAATACGAGACTACTTCTGTGGTTGGGCCGCAATTGATGCGACGCGCCACTGTTCATTTTGGCGTTCGAGGGTGACATCAACGGATTGACTGCCATTCTCATAGTCGAGTTTGACGGTCACAATCGCATTGTTATTGTCGTTGTAGAGCTGTGTATTCACTACAGTAGCACTCGTGTAGCTAGGATCAATACCCGTGATATCCGCCACCGTTTTGCCACTGTTGTAGAGTTCGGTCATCCCCGTCGTAAAGTAGACTGCACTCGTATCACCACTCGGGTCACTTGCGTAAGCCGCAAAAAACTGTTGTGATACGCTATCTGGTTGCTGTGGATCGAGGACTACCACTGCTTCAGCAACCGTCGTGGCCACCGGTGTACCCGTACTGTCGCCAGCCACGGGTGTGGTGGCTGCTGCGTCGACTCCTTCAACATTGCCAACTTGAGCGGTGGCGATAGCGGTGGCATCAGCATCACTTTCCGAACCACAGCTAACCAACAGAACCGTCAGGATAATTACTATCCAAGGTGTGCGCATGCGCATGATCTTACTCCTTACATCGAAGATGGCGTAAGTGCCAATTCAACAGCAACTTCGGCATGTATGCGCGTGGTATCAAAGACCGGCACCGTGGTGTCGGTTGCATCTACGAGCAGGGTGATTTCTGTACATCCCAAAATCACTCCTTGTGCACCACGGCGCACTAAATTTGCCATGATGTCGCGGTAGCGTTGCCGTGATGTCGCATCTATCACACCGAGGCACAGTTCATCGTAGATGATACGGTTCACGTCGGCGCGTTCGTCGCTATCAGGCACGAGCACGTCGAGCCCATATTGGTCACGCAGGCGCCCCACATAAAAGTCTTGCTCCATGGTATAGCGTGTCCCCAAAAGTCCGATGCGGGTGATGCCATGTGTCACGATACGTTGGGCGGTCGCATCGGCGATATGCACAAACGGCACGCCGAGTTGTGCCGTGATTGCGGGAGCCACTTTGTGCATCGTGTTGGTGCAGAGCACAATCATGTCGGCACCGGCTGCCACGAGGCGTTGTGCCACTGCCGCCAATGCCTGCCCCGCCAAATCCCATTCGCCACGATGCTGATAGGCTTCGATTTGGGCAAAATCAACGCTTGCAAGCATGATTTGTGCCGAGTGAAGCCCACCCCGTTGCGTGCGTACAAGCTCGTTGATGACGCGGTAATACTCTGCCGACGATTCCCAGCTCATGCCACCAATCAAACCAATCCACTTCATGGTTGCTCCCGTGTGTGTCGTGCTGCTTCTATCCTACCACGGAGCGTGTATAATGCGCACAGTCAATTTGATTGAGTCAGTGAGGACATCATATGCGCAAAATACGCTGGGGAATTGTGAGTACGGCCAACATCGGTGTGGCCAAAGTGGTACCGGCCATGATGCGAGGGACACATAGCGAGGTTGTCGCAATTGCATCACGCGATCTCGCCAAAGCACAGGCTGCTGCAAGCAAACTGGGTATCGCCAAAGCCTACGGCTCATACGAAGCCTTGCTTGCTGACCCAGAGGTTGAGGCCATCTACAACCCACTCCCCAATCACCTGCATGTACCCGTGTCGATTCAGGCATTGCAGGCGGGCAAGCATGTGCTCTGTGAGAAGCCGATTGCACTCTCTGCAGCCGAAGCACAACAGCTCGTCGACGCTGGGCAGCGCTACCCGCAGCTCAAGCTGATGGAAGCATTCATGTATCGCCATCATCCGCAGTGGCAGCGTGCCAAAGCGATTGTGGCATCGGGTGGTATTGGTCAACTCCGCACCATCAATAGCGTCTTTTCATACTTTTTGACCGACCCGAGCAACGTGCGTAACCAGGCCGATATCGGTGGTGGTGGCCTGATGGATATCGGCTGTTACAATATTTCGCTCTCACGGTTTATCTTTGGCAGTGAGCCAACGCGCGTGTGTGGGCTAGTCGAATATGATCCCACCCTCAATGTCGACCGCCTCGCCTCAGGCATGATGCAGTTTGCTGATGGTACGGCCACATTTACCTGCTCAACTCAACTGAGCTCGTACCAGCGTGTCAACATTTTTGGGACGACGGGGCGTATCGAAATCGAAATCCCCTTCAATGCGCCACCCGATAAACCATGCAAAATGTGGCACACGCGGTCAGGCACCACCCAAGAAATCGTCTTTCCAGTCTGTGACCAATACACCATCCAAGGTGATTTGTTTAGTCTGGCTATTCTCAACGATACTGCCGTGCCAACGCCCATGAGTGATGCGGTAGCCAACATGCGCGTCATCGAAGCTATTGTGGCAAGTGACAAACAGGGTGGCTGGGTGCGCCTCTAACCCGACAAACTGTATTTGCACAGCCGACGCCGAATGTGCTATACTAGCGTGCGTTGTGGTGCGCGTAGCTCAATGGCAGAGCGCTGGTTTGTGGCACCAGAGGTTGCGGGTTCGAAACCCGTCGCGCACCCCATTCTACCCCCCAATCGCATATGCGGTTGGGGGTGTTTGTTTTCGTGGTATGGTATAGATACTGCGTCCACCCTTTATTTTCAACAAGGGATGCCTATGCTACGCCATCGTTTCACCTTTGCGTTGTTGTTGCTGGGAATGTGCCTAGTTACCGCATGTAGCACGCCGTCACCAGTCTCCGATGCCAACCAGATTCCCGCACTGCAACCCGTGCGCCCGCCACGTCTTGTCAAAGGTCAGCTCTTGGCGCCCATTGCGACGCAAAGCGACATGACCTATGCCTTTGGTGAAACTGATGCCATGGGGCGTGCGTATCCGGGCTGGCTGCTGGTGAGTGATGCCCCTACCATGCAACTGACCGCCATGGCTGCCGGCGAGATTGTGATGGTCATCCCGATTGTGTATCGTAAAACTGCATTTTTGCGCATCCAGCTCCGTACAGAAATATATGACATTGAGTACATCATTGCCAGCCCCAAGCCAATCAAAATGCCTGAACTCTCCCAGCGCCAGCGTGTTGAGGCAGGTGATGTCATCTATGAGGCGGTGCTTGCACCAGACGAATATGTGGCTATTAGTGTCCTCGATCGAGATGCACTTACACACATCTGTCCTCGTGATGCAATTAACCCAGACGTCAAAGAGCAACTCGAACAACGTACCCGCCGTCTTGCTAGTGAGTGGTGTGTGACCCAACAACTCCCCTACAACGATAATGCGCTGTTGGTGCCGATTTCGCTCCCCCAAACAACGATCCCACAGCCGCCAGCTACCGCGACGAGCGTCGCCCCCCAAACACCGCAACCGACTCTTGCTCGCTCGGCTCCTGCTGTTACTGCTGCTACTGCTACCACTGCTCCTCCTGCTGCTATACCCACATACACCGCTGAATCCACCATGGCTCCTCCAACCGCAACCCCAGCCACAGGAGATGCGTTGGGACCGTTGCGTTACCCAGTACAAGATGTGAGCCAAATCCGCATCATGGAAGCCTTTAGTTTGGATGCAAGTGCCCCGTGGGGCTTTGCGCATAACGGCATTGATTTTATGACTGACCGTGAACGCGAGCCGGTGATTGCTGCAGCTAGTGGCACTATTACGCGTGTGACACTCTCACGCTTTGCACCACTCAACAACTGGCAAGTCAATATCTCACTACGGGTCAATAATCGCTATTCACTAGCCTATGCTATTGAGCCGATGAGTAGCGATGAGGCAGTAGGGCAAGCACAACTCGCTCTGATTACCGTGCAACCAGGACAAATGGTGACTGCTGGTGATGTCATGGGTGAGCTGATTGGCGGCGTAAACGGTGCCCACATCCATTGGGGCATCAGTGATGCCACCGTTGATCGTGCTGTTTGCCCTGCACCCTTTCTTAGCGATACCCAACAGCGTGAACTCCTTGCGCGGATTCCATCGAATCCGGATCGACTCTGCTACCCGTAATTGGAAAGGTTGAGCCATAACGATGCGCACCACACTGTGTGCGCCACTGCCCACGGGTATGACCCGCACCGTCTATCAGGCAGGTCACGGTCCCGACATCTTGTTGCTCCACGGCACCACTTTCGGCGACATGCATCCAGGCTGCTGGTCACTATATCCGGTTTGACCATCCTGCGGCGTTTCTAGTAGTCGTGCATACGTTTTTGCGTGCTGAAAGACTGCTACCATAGTACTATGTGCTCTATTTGTACGTGAAAGAAGTGCTTCCAATGACATCTCCCACTGCACGCCACATCACTCTACCGACGGGGGTAACCCTCAACTGCTATCAAGTCGGGCAAGGCCCCGACGTCTTGTTGCTCCACGGTATCACCGGCTGTGGACTGTACTGGAGCGAGCAAATCACCGCACTGGTCAACGCCGGCTACCGCGTCACTGCGCCCGATGGTCGTGGGCATGGTACATCGTCGCGCGCTGGCAGCTACCTGACAGCCGATATTTCTGCTGATGCAGCTGCGCTGATTGTGGCGTTGGGGCTACAAAAACCCATCGTGATCGGACATTCTATGGGTGGGGCACAGGCGATGCATTTGGTGTGTACGCACCCCGAGCTCGTCTCCAAAGTCATCCTCGAAGATCCCGCTTTTTGGCCCTTTGCTGCAGACGATGCCCGTATTGCTGAAATCCGTACCCCGTGGGAAGCCGGCTTGCGCCAGTGGTTGACGATGTCTCACGACCAGCTAGTGGCCTTCAAACGCAGCGAAGCACCACATTGGAGCGATGATGCCCTCAATCAGTGGGCCTACGCCAAACTACACAATGATCCACTCGTCCTGCAATGGCTGGACGGCGGCAAAGAAGCCATGTGGGCCTGGTTCCGCCCTGTTGATGTCCCCGTGCTCTTGCTCTACTGCGAGCCCGAAAAGGGCGGTGTCATCCCTGCCGAATTAGTGGCTGCACTCCATGAACGCATGCCGTCACTACGCGGTCAGATCATCCCCGCTGTAGGTCACGAAATGCACCACGACAATCCAGCAGCCTTTACGGCGGCGGTACTCGCATTTATGCACGCATAACTACGGCACAGGTACGGGTGGGATGCAGGCCTGCTCGTACCTGTGTTACCACATTCCCCACAACAGGTATCCACTCAGCACCATACTCAGTGCGACCATGAGCCATCTGCCCCACCGCACCCATGTTGTCGTTTGCGTGGTGCCCTTGCGCTGCGGATTCCCAGTCAGTAAAAACAAAACGATGCCGGTTCCAAGCAGGGGGATGAGCAACAGCATTGGACTCTGCACGATGATAGGACTAGGGTCAGCGTCAGCATGCCAATGTGTGATCAGCCATGCAGGGACGATTGTCATGCCCATGCCATACAGGTGTTGTGACCATCCTGCACTATGCTGTTCAAAAAAGCTGGCCCACGTGATCTGCCTGATGCGTGTGTTGGTCATGATTGCAACGAGTGCTGTGGCAAACACCACAAACCCCAGCACAAAGCCTGCTGCAATGGTGCCAGTCACTGGCAACAAGAGCGCATAGGCATCTGCAATACTGGCGATGTTCTGGTACGCAGTGCCGTGGAATGCGCTGGCGGGTATGAGCATGCTCCCCACTGTGATGACGCCAGCACAACCCAGTGCAAGCACAATGGTGCCGATGCGCCAGCGCCATATATGTGGGCTCTGCGATGCACTCAGTGTTTGACCCAGATATGCGGCCAGAGACATAGTGTGTGGTAGTGTGGTGACCCCGACAATGGCGAGTGCGAGATGGCGTGCATGCGGGTTGTGCCAGAGTATGGGCATGCCTAGCATACTTCCCAGGGCAACCGTCGGGACTGGTGTCTTTGTGAACACATATGCCGTACCGATACCGATAACAATGAGGAGAAACGCACTGCCACCAGCGAGCCACAATTGCTGACGGTCATGCATGCACCAGACACCCACAACGACAGTGGCTGCCACATAGACGCCCGTGCTGAGCGTCCACCCAAAGAGAAGCTGACCTGCGACTGCGAGTGCAAGGATGGCTGCAAGGTTGCTGGCGAGTAGTGCAAGCTCACCACACACCCACAGCGCCCTGACCCATCTCTGTGGGTAGTGGGCACGGCAGAGCTGGATGAGGTCTTGCCCGGTGTGCATGCCCAGGGTAAATGCCATCAGCTGCATCAGCAGTGCGAGGATGTGTGCACCGAGTAACACCGCCAGTAGTCCCGTACCAAACTGTGCACCACTGGCAACATTCGCGGTCCACTGTCCAGGATGCAGTTGCCCTGCAGTAACAAGAACAGCTATGGTTGCATAGCTGGTCACGATGTGCCAAACCGCAGTAGTATTAGGGATGGGGGCGGGTGTGTTTTGTCTAGGATTCGGTATCATCGACGGCCGTTCTGCACACTCACATACGTATGCGTATGAGACGGTCGTGGCGCACGGCATGTTCCAGCAAGCGCCATACGTGCCATGCAACCACTCGTCATCACACAGTGAGTGTATTACGCCAATGCAGCCAAGGCGTGCATGTCGTCCTTGAGGTGGGCATACATGCGCTGGTAAATGGCATACACCTGATTGTAGCGTGCGACTGCACCGGTATCGGGCTGTGTGGTTGCCACGATGCGCACACAGCGTGCTACCGCATCATTGACGTCGGCGAAGTGTCCTGTGCCGACACCGGCGAGCAGGGCTGCCCCATAGGCAGGACCTTCTTCGGCGGCCAGCATCGATACTGGTGCGTTGTAGATTTCAGCCTGCATTTGGCGCCACAATGCGCTTTTGCCGCCGCCACCCGTGGCACGTACGTCATTGGTGGGAACGCCTAGGGCGCGCATAATTTCGACGCCATCACGCAGTGAAAATGTCACTCCCTCCATCACGGCGCGCGCCATGTGGCCGATACCGTGGCGTGTGGTGAGTCCCACGAATGCGCCGCGCGCGAGTGGGTCGAGGTGAGGTGTCCGCTCGCCCGACAAATACGGCAAAAAGATCAGCCCTTCGGCGCCGATGGGTACGGTGGCGGCGGCGGCAGTCAATTCATCGTACGACAGCGTGCTAGCCCCGGCCTGGCGTAATGTGTTGCGTAACCAGCCAAAAGCACCACCGGCAGAAAGTGTTACTGCCATGATGTGCCAGGCGCCTGGCACGCTGTGGCAAAAGGTGTGTAGGCGTCCTTGTGGGTCAAGCGCAATGGTGTCACTATGCGCAAAGACCACGCCGCTGGTACCGATGCTACTGCTAACCACGCCCGCTTTGACAATGCCGGTGCCAATGGCAGCTGCCGCATTGTCGCCACCACCAGCGATAATCGGGATACCGGCGCTGAGCCCGAGGGCACTCGCCACATCTGATTTGAGGTGACCAGTCACTGCTGGCCCTTCGTAGATGGTGGGGAGCCATTCGCGTTTGATGTCGAGCGTGGTCAGGATTTGGTCCGAATAATCGCGTTTTTTCAAGTCTACCAGTAGTGTCCCCGCAGCATCTGCGGCATCGGTGGCGGCCACTCCACTCATTAACAGGCGGATATAGTCTTTGGGGAGCAGTACGTGTGCCACGCGTGCGTAGTTGGCCGGTTCATGGTTGCGCAACCAGACGATTTTGGGTGCCTGGAAGCCGGTTAGCGCCGGGTTCCCGGTAATAGCAATCAAGCGTTCAGCCCCCACACGCTGGGTGATTTCGGCACATTCGGCGGCGGTGCGTTGGTCGTTCCACAACAGGGCGGGGCGGATGACCTGCTGATGGGCATCCAAAAAGACGGAACCGTGCATCTGTCCCGTCAGGCCGATCCCCACAATCTGGCGGGCGTCGACACTCCGGACGACTTCGCGCACGGCCTGTTGGGCACCCTGCCACCAGTCAGCCGGATTCTGTTCGCTCCAGAGGGGCTGCGGCGTCGAGAGTGGGTATTCGGCTAGTGCAATCGCCACAATCTGCCCATTGCCGTCACACACAATCGCTTTGGCACCCGAGGTGCCGATATCGAGACCGAGAAAGAGTGGCATGTGGTGCTTCCTTTCAGCGATAGTTGAGGGGGATTACCGTCGGTAATCCCCCACCGTGTATCCTAGGGTGTATCAGACGATTAGCGCACACCCATGATGATTTCGTTGGTGAGCTGGTCGAGTTGCTCGTAGGGCTGACCACGGCTACCAATGGCGGTGCGATCAAAGGTGTGGTTGCTGAGCAAGGCAGCCTTTTCTTTGGTGAAGCCCCCTTGCCACGCCGGCAAACCGGGTGCCACGCTGTTGATTTGGCGCACGAGTTCTTGGATTTCGCGGTCTTCGTTCCAGCGCTTGGCTTTTTCTTTGAGGATGAGATAGGTGCGCATACAGCCGCGAGCAAAAGCCTTGACACCGTCGTAATCGTCGGTACGGAAGGCGTGAGCATCGAAGTGGCGGCTGCCGTTGTAGCCCACATCTTCGAGGAATTTGACCAAATTAAATGCCCCCTTGAGATTGACCGCCCCAAAGCGGAAGTCCTGGTCGTAGCGCCCAATCACCTGGTCGTTGAGATCAATGTGAAAGAGTTTGCCCATTTCCCACGCTTGTGCCACTCCATGCAAGAAGTTCAACCCGGCCATCGTCTCGTGGGCGACTTCTGGATTGACTCCTACCATGTCGGGGTGGTCGAGTGTGGTGATAAAGGCCAACGCATGCCCGACGGTCGCCAAAAAGATGTCGCCACGCGGCTCGTTGGGCTTGGGCTCCAAGGCAAACTTGAGGTTGTATCCTTGCGATTTGACATAGTGTGACAAAAAGTTCAGCGCTTCGCGGAAGCGTTTCATCGACTCAGCCGAGTTCTTGGTGGCATCTGTTTCGGTGCCTTCGCGGCCGCCCCAAAAGACATAGACTTCGGCGCCACATTCCACGCCCAAATCAATGGCACGCATGGTTTTTTGCACGGCATAGGCCCGC
Source organism: Roseiflexaceae bacterium (assembly GCA_046303375.1). Classification (GTDB taxonomy): domain Bacteria; phylum Chloroflexota; class Chloroflexia; order Chloroflexales; family Roseiflexaceae; genus UBA965. The sequence continues at coordinate 2,671 of JBKCGB010000019.1, read as the reverse complement.
ACTGCGGCATCGTTCGACGTAAAGGCTCCATCGCGGAAGGCGGGATCGCTAAACAAATTGGTGGTAGCCATCGGTACCACGATACCGGTGTCTTTCAACGCCTGTTTGAAGTCACGCACAATCTGGTTGCGCTCATCAGTGGTTGCGTTGATGGGGACGAGGTCGTTGTCGTGGAAGTTGACCCCCCACGCACCCACATCGGCCAGCATGTGCACCAGCTCGACGGGTGATTTGGCAGGGCGGACCGGCTCGCCGAACGGATCGCGACCGACGTTGCCGACTGTCCAAAGACCAAAGGTGAATTTGTGTTCAGGTCGTGGCGTGTAATCCATGATTGATCCTCCTTGGACCATATTGCGCTCATCGTTGCTACGGAACGGCACCATTTTACCACTTATTTGGTATGGTTGTGCAAATTAGTGATATGCAAAATATGTAGATTCGATGATATGCTCTCTCGCAGCTGGAACACAAACTACAAGGGTAATCCTGTGTATCCTGTCTATCGATGTTTGTCGTCGAGATGCGCTAGAGTACGCAATATTTCCCAAATCAGCATATAATCAATGTATGAACAAATACATCATCCCCGAAATTATGTCCCCAGCCGGGTACTGGCCACAACTTGACGCCGCCATCGAAGCAGGCGCTGATGCCATTTACTTCGGACTGACGCACTTTACTGCCCGCGCCAAAGTCGGCTTTGTGCTCGATGAGCTCCCAGCGGTGATGCAGACCATGCACCGTCGTGGTGTCCGTGGTTATCTGACATTCAACACACTCATCTTTGGTCACGAGCTTGCTGAAGCGAGCCGTGCGATTGACGCTATTGCTACTGCCGGTGTTGATGCGGTCATTGTGCAAGATATCGGTATGGCCAAACTCGCCAAACAGATTGCGCCGACGCTCGAAGTGCACGGCAGTACGCAGATGAGCATCACCAATGCGGCTGGTGTAGAATTCGCGCGCCAACTGGGTATCAACCGTGTGGTGCTGGCACGTGAATTATCGCTGACCGAGATTCGTGCCATCCGCGCCCAGACCGACGTCGAACTCGAGATGTTTGTGCACGGCGCGCTGTGTGTCTCGTACTCTGGCCAATGCTTTTCATCTGAGGCATGGGGGGGACGGAGTGCCAACCGGGGCCAGTGTGCCCAGGCCTGCCGATTGCCCTACGACTTGATGGTCGATGGCGAGCATCGTCCCCTTGCTGATACACGCTATCTGCTCTCACCAGGAGATTTGATGGCGCTCGACATGGTGCCCGAAATTGTTGCAATCGGCGTGTCATCGCTCAAAATCGAAGGGCGTTACAAAGATGCCGACTACGTGGCCCTCACCACGCGTGCCTATCGCCGTGCGGTGGATGCAGCAGTTTCTGCCCAACCGAGTCCAATTACCGAGACTGATAAACTCCAGCTCGAGCAAGTCTATTCACGTGGTCTCGCCCCCTCATTTGTCAGCGGTACCGACCACCAACAGGTGGTGCGCGGCCGTGCACCACGCCATCGTGGCGTGCTTGTCGGGCATGTGACCGCCATCCAGGGCCGTGATGTGGTCATCCACCCCCAGCGTGTTAGCCTCAAAGCCGGTGATGGTGTGGTATTCGATGCCGCTGACTGGCGAAGCCCCGAAGAACCCGAAGAAGGTGGTCACATCTTTGCCGTCGAACCGACCGGGCACGGCGACGTGCGGCTGGTCTTTGGGCGTGGTGCCGTCAATGCGTCCCGCATTCGTGTTGGCGATTGGGTGTGGCGCACCCATGATCCTGATCTAGCCAAAGTGGTTAAACCATATCTCGAGGCAGCCCAGCCCATCGCGCGCCAGCTCGTAGACGTGGTCATCACAGCGCACCCGCTGCTCCCCGTGCAGCTGACGTGGCGCTTGACGCGTCGCCCCGATGTAGAAGTCGTGGTCACGGCCCCTAGTGCAGATGCTGATGCCCGCCCCCTCGGGAGCGAGATTATCACCCAACAGCTTGGTCGCCTCGGTGGCAGCGTCTATCAGCTCAACACGCTCTCGATTGTGGGTGACGCTCCTATCGCTATGCCATTATCACAGCTCAACCAGCTCCGTCGTGAGGCGGTGGCACAGCTCGAAGCCATTCAGCAGGCGCGAAACGTGCATGATACGCACGCACCTACAGAATGTGTTGATGCTGCGGTGCAGCAAGTGCAACTCCACCATCATGCCCAGGCTACCCCGCTACTCCACCTCATGGTACGGCAGCCTGCGCAATTGCAGGCAGCCATAAATAGCGCACCTGCCAGTATAACGCTCGACTATCTCGAGCTCTACGGCCTCAAAGATGCGATTGCCGCGGTACGTGCCGCCGGGATTGCAGTACGCGTGGCCAGTCCGCGTGTCATCAAACCTGGCGAAGAACGCATCGTGCAGTTTTTGGCCAAACTCGACTGCCCGATTGTGGTGCGTGGTACGGGAGTGATGGCCGATTTACGCGCCGCAGGGGTAGAGACACTGATTGGCGACTTTAGTCTTAATGCTGCCAACGTGCTATCAGCGCAACTGCTGTGTGATGCCGGGCTTACCCGCATCACCCCCACCCACGACTGCAATGCTGTGCAAATCAATGAATTGATTCGTCAGCTCGGCAATCAACGCGTCGAAGTCATCGCATATCACCATTTACCGGTTTTTCACACTGAGCACT